>CAIRAS010000304.1 GCA_903876615.1 uncultured Holophagaceae bacterium | reverse complement strand
TCATCAGCGACTTCAAGAACCGCTGCCTGCTGCCCGACGAGGCCCGCGCGGAGGCCCTGGACCCTTGGACCCGCAAGGTGCTGGACGCCTACGAGCTCTACCAGAAGGGCCTGAAGAACCACCGCGCCTGCGACTTCGACGACCTCCTGCTATGGACCGAGCGCCTCTTCCGCGACCCCGTGCTGCAGGCCACCTACGGCGAGCGCTTCAAGTTCATCCTGGTGGACGAATACCAGGACACCAACCGCGCCCAGTACCTCCTGGTGCAGCACCTCGCGCGGCGGCACCACAACCTATGTGTTGTCGGTGATGAAGATCAGTCGATCTATGGATGGAGAGGCGCGGACATCCGCAACATCCTCGACTTCCAGCAGGACTTCCCGGAAGCGGTCCGTATCGAGCTGCTGCAGAACTACCGCTCGACGAAGAAGATCCTGGACGCGGCCTCGGAGGTCATCGCCAACAACTCCCAGCGCGTGGCGGGGAAGGGTGCCCTGATGACGGAGCTGGGCGACGGTGAGTCCCTGGTGTTCAAACTGCTCGACGAGGGACGCCTGGAGGCTGAGTGGGTGGCGCAGCGCATCCAGGAGCTGCGCTACACGGCTCCGGAGGCCAAGGTGGCCGTGCTCTACCGCGCCAACTGGCAGTCCCGGCAGATGGAAGAGGCGCTGCGGGCCCAGAACATGCCCTACCGCCTGGTGGGCGGTGTGAAGTTCTACGAGCGGCAGGAGGTGAAGGACCTCATCTCCTACCTGCGGCTCATCTCGAATCCCTTCGACCTGGTCAGCTTCCGCCGCTGCGTCAACGCACCCTCCCGGGGTGTGGGGCCCACGACCCTGGGCAAGATCGAGGGCGCCATCCCCGAGGGCGGCACGCCCCTGGCCGGGCTGGAGCGGCTGCTGCGATCGGGCGAGCTGAAGGGCCGGGCCCAGCGGGAGCTGATCAAGTTCCTGGACCTGTTCGCCCGGGCTGAGCAGGAGCGCGAGGCCATGGGCCTGGCGGGCGTGGTGAAGTGGGTGCTCCAGGAGAGCGGCTACCTGCAGAGCCTGGAGGACGAGGCCACCCTGGAGGCCGAGGGCCGCATCCGCAACCTGGAGGAGTTCCTCAGCGCCGCGGCCGAGTCCGAGACCCTGGGCCTGCGCCTCTCGGAGTTCCTCGACCGCATCACCCTCGCCTCGGACACGGACAACCTGGAGGAGGCCTCCCACCTCAGCCTCATGACCATCCACTGCGCCAAGGGGCTGGAGTTCCCCTCGGTCTTCGTCATCGGCATGGAAGAGGACGTCTTTCCGAACCGCAATGCCCGCGAGACGCCGGACGGTCTGGAGGAGGAGCGCCGCCTCTTCTACGTGGCTATCACCCGCGCCCAGCGGCGCCTCACTCTCAGCGCCGCGCGTCGCCGCCGCATCATGGGCACCGAGATGATGTCCATGCCCAGCCGCTTCCTGCGGGAGCTCCCGGCGGCGGTGCTCACCACGCCCATCCGCTGGGGGACCGAGCTCTACCAGGCCGGCGAAGGCATCCGCCCAGGCGCCTCCTTCACCCGGGGGGCCGGCGGCGCCTCGGTGGCCACGGAGCTGCAGCGCATCCGCGGCTTCTTCGATCGTGTGAAGGAAGCCCCGGTTCCAGCAGGCGACCGGGAAGGCGGCAGGCTCGCCGAGCCTGCCGAGAGTCAAGATCCGGGTGCTTTTCCTCCGGGTACCCGAGTACAGAGTGCGCGGTTCGGTAGCGGCACCGTGCTGGCCGCTTCCGGCAGCGGCGATGGCCTGACCTACACCATCCGCTTCGACCACGGCGGCGACAAACGCATCCTGGCCCGCTTCGGCGGCCTCCAGCGGGGCTGAGGGCAAATCCCTTTTCAGTCCCTTCCCGGGAACAAGTCCGCCAGGACTTGTCTGCGGTAGTCGAAGATCTTTTGGATGTCGTGGCGGACCCAGAGGGCGGTGATGAGGGCGCCGAGAAATCCCCAGCCCACGCGGTAGCGGACGGTGTCGGTCATGCGGGTGCCGCCGTCCGGCAGGTCCTCGAAGGCGTGGGTGTGGTGCCACAGGGCGTAGGGTCCCTTGAGCTGGCGGTCCACGAAGCGCTCACCGGGGACAAAGGTCTCGATGAGGGTGCGCCAGCGGAGGGGCAGGCCGCGGACCCGGACCCGGTAGTCGAAGAGGGCGCCCTCGCCCTGGGGCAGGGGGCGTGGCGTGAGCACCTCGAAGCCCAGCCAGGGCGGCGTCAGGGTCTCCAGGTTCGCGGGGTCCGCGAAAAAGGGGAAGACCTCTGACCGGGCTGAAG
>CAIRAS010000303.1 GCA_903876615.1 uncultured Holophagaceae bacterium | reverse complement strand
GGCGCAGCGGGAGCGGGAGGACGCGACTTGATGTCGCGTCCGATCGGGGCGGTAGTCCGAGGCGAGCCTTGCCCGTTGCGCGCGGGAGGCGGTCGTGATCCCCCGCCACGCCACCTGGCTCCGCTTCCCGCGGTTTGTGGGGGACGCCGCCATGCAGTTGCCGGTCCTGCGCCTGCTGCGCCAGATCGGTGCGGGTCCCCTGGTCGTCTGGGGACCAAAGACCACCGTGGGCCTGGTGGAGGGCACCTGGTTCTGTGATGCGACCCTGCCCGACGAGGGCAAGCCCAGCCCCCTGGCCATGGCCCGCGTGCTGCGGGAGCACCAGGCCGCGCGCAGCATCCACTTCCCCAAGTCCCTGCGCCCCGCCCTGGCGGCCTGGCTGGCGCGGGTGCCGGAACGCATCGGCGTGGACGAGAGCCTGGCCGGCCCTTTCAATACCCACAGCGGTCCCTTCTGGGACGCCCCAGGTCCCTTCCTCCTGCGCTACCACGCCGTGCTGCAGCGGCGCTGGCCGGACCTGCCCCCCATGCCCTTCGCGGACTTCGATCCGGGCGTGGCCGTGGACCTGCCCGGACAGCGGCACCTCTGCCTCATGCCCGGATCCACCTGGCCCTCCAAGGCCTGGCCCGTGGCCCACTACCGGACCCTGCTGCTGCGGGCCCGCGCGGAGGGCTTCGCCGTGGCGGTGCTGGGCACCCCGGACGAGGCGGCCACCTGCTCGGCCGTGGCTGGTACCGAGGGCATCAACCTGTGTGGCCGCACGACCCTGAAGGAGGCCGCGGCCTGGATGCGGGCCGCCACGGCAGTGCTGGGCAACGACTCGGGGCTCAGCCACCTGGCCGCCGCCTGCGGGGTCCCGGTGCTGGCCCTCTACGGCGCCACGGATCCCGGGGGCTCCACCCCCTGGGGACCCCACAGCCGGGGCCTCCGCAAGGAAGGCGTGCCCTGCGCCCCCTGCTTCAAGCCCGCCTGCTTCACCCCGGGGCACCCCTGCCTGGAAGACATCAGACCGGATCAGGTCTGGGCCGAGCTGCTGGCGACCCTCCCGAGCGAGCGTCCAGGTCCCTGAGGGTCCGCACGAGCAGGACTGGGGCTAGAATCGTTGGATCCTTCTCCTGCGAGGTCATCCTGATGCGCTTCCGGTACCTGCTCCCCTTCGTGGTCCCCGCCCTGCTGCTGGCCCAGGCCCCCGCCATCACCTTTGACAAGACGCACCACAACTTCGGCCGAATCACGCCGGACCGGAAGGTCGCGGCCAAGTACCACGTGACCAACACCGGCAACGCCTTCCTGAACATCACCCAGCTGCGCCCCGCCTGCGGCTGCACCTACACCATGCTGGGCAAGTGGTCCCTGGCCCCGGGTGAGTCCACGGACATCGAGGCCACCTTCGACCCCAAGGGCATGCGGGGCGCGGTGCGGAAGTCCATCACGGTGGTCTCCGATGACCCCAAGAACCAGGCGGCCAGCCTCACGCTGGAAGCCGAGGTGGTGCAGGAGATCATGCCGTCGGTGGAGACGGTCTACTTCTTCCAGGCGCCCAAGTCCACCACCACCCGCAGCGTGGTCCGCTATGCCACCGGCAACGGGGAGCCGGTGCAGATCGTGGACGTGAAGGCCCCGGGCGCGACGTTCCTCACCTTCAGCCACAAAGCGGAGGGCAAGGATCAGGTGCTGGAGGTCGTGCTGGACGGCCGCAAGGTGCCCACCGGCCAGCTCCGCGGCGTCGAGCAGGCCACGGTGCGCTTCACGAACCCCCGGCTGGCCCAGCTGCCTCTGAACATCCAGTGGGACCTGAAGCCGTCGATCCTGGCCACGCCCGCGGAGCTGGTCTTCCAGGATGCGGCGGGGAAAGAGGTGCGCCAGAAGCTGAACCTCAAGCAGGCCGAGGGCCGGGCCTTCCGCGTGACGTCCGCCCAGCCCTCCCTGACGGGCATGCGGGTGGAGGGCCTGAGCCAGAAGGCTGGCGCCCTGGACCTGACCGTGATCCTGCCCGCCTCCCTCAAGCCGGGCCGGTACAGCGAGCTGCTGGTGCTCGCCACGGACGATCCCGATCAGCCCGAGCTGACCGTTCGCGTTGTCGCCATCCTGAAATAGCCACCCCCGGGTTAGCCTGGAGGGATGCCGCAAGCCAAGCGTTCCCACCTGACTGCCGTCCTGGCCCTCGCGGCCATCGCCCTGGTGTGGGCGGGCGGCTTTCCAGCGGCCAAGTACTCCCTGCAGGCGGGACTGTCCGTCGGCGCCCTGCTGAGCATCCGCTTCGCCATCGGCACCGCCGGACTGGGCTTCATGCTGCTCCTCCTGCGGATCCCCATTCGCCGGCAGGACGCCCTGGATGGACTCTGGCTGGGCCTGATCCTGGTCACCCTGTTCTGGCTCCAGACGGACGGCCTGCGCTTCACCAGCACCTCGAAGTCCGGCTTCATCACGGGCCTCTACGTGATCTTCACGCCCATGGTGGCCCTGCTGGTGGGCGACCGGCTGCGGCTCTTCCATGGCCTGGGCGCTCTGGTGGCCCTGGCCGGCCTGACGCTTCTGGTCCGGGAGCCCGGCGCCGCCTGGGGCGGCTGGAACCGGGGCGACTCGGAGACCCTGCTGGCGGCCATCCTCTGCGGCTTCCACATCGTCATGACCGGGCATTTCTCCCGCCGGTCCTCCGGCTGGGTGCTGGCCTTCATGCAAGTGGCCGTGACCGGGGCTGTGTCCCTGGCCATCACCCTCGCCCTGCCCGCCCCCTACGGCTTTCAGAGCGCCGGCCCGGCCCTCTCGCAGCCGGGCACCTGGGTGGCCCTCGGCTTCATGGGGCTGCTGGCGACCACCGTGGCCTTCTATGTGCAGAGCACCTTTCAGTCGCGCGTGGGCGCCACGGAATGCGGCGTGATCTTCTCCATGGAGCCCGTGTGGACGGCGCTCCTGGCCATCAGCGGCTGGGTGCCGGGCATCCGGGAACACCTCAACCCGGTCCAGTTCCTCGGGGGTGGCCTCATCCTCGCGGCCACCTTCGTGGCGGAGCTGGGTCCGAGGCTGCTGCGCAAGGTCCCGGCCACCGAGACCGAGACGGAAGAGGTCATCGGATAGCCGCTATCCTGATCCAGGCAGAGGAGTCCTCATGTTCATCGTCACGGGCGGCGCGGGGTTTGTGGGCAGCAACCTGGTGCGGGAGCTGAACCGGCGCGGACACACCGACATCCTCCTGGTGGACAACCTGGCCCGGGGCGAGAAGGCCCGGAACCTGGCGGATCTCACGATCTCCGACTACATGGACAAGCGGGAGTTCCGGGCCCGGCTCGATGCCTTCACGCTGGATCTGAACCCGGAGGCGGTGTTCCACAACGGCGCCTGCTCCGACACCATGGAAGCCGATGGGCGCTACATGATGGAGAACAACTTCGGGGACTCCCGCGCCCTGCTCCACTGGTGCCTGGCCCGGAAGGCGCCGCTGGTCTACGCGAGCAGCGCGGCCACCTACGGCGCCAGCCCCGACTTCGAGCCTGTGCCGAAGAATGAAGGCCCCCTGAACGTCTACGGCTACTCGAAGCTGGCCTTCGACCAGCACGTGCGCAGCCTCATGCCCGCCATCCAGAGTCCCGTGGTGGGTCTGCGCTACTTCAACGTGTTTGGCCCCCGGGAGCACCACAAGGGCCGGATGATGTCCGTGCTGCACCAGCTGCTGCGCCAGCTCAAGGAGGAGGGTGTCTGTCGCCTCTTCCGCGGCACCGAGGGCTACGGAGACGGCGAGCAGCAGCGGGACTTCATCTACGTCGGCGACATCGTCGCCATCAACCTCCACTTCGGCGCCGGGGGCATGGCCAAGGCCATCGTGAACGCGGGCACCGGCCGGGCCCGCAGCTTCAACGACATCGCCAAGACCCTCATCGCCCACCTGGGCCAGGGCCGCATCGACTACATCCCCTTCCCCGACGAGCTGCGCGGCAAGTACCAGAGCTTCACCCAGGCCGATGTCCGCAGCCTCCGTTCGGCCGGCTACACCGCCCCCTTCACCGAGCTCGAAGCCGGCATCGCTGCGACGCTGGCAGAGATCAGCTAGGAACCTCTCACTCCATCCGGTCGAGGATCACCAGGGTCACGTCGTCCACAAAGGGCGCGGGGCTGTTGTAGGCCCGGGTCTGGGCGATGACCACGTCCGCGGATTCCTCGGCCCCCGCCGGCAGCTCCGCGCAGATGCGGCGCAGCCCGGCCTCTTCCAGCATGGAGCGGTCCTCCCGCTCCACCTCGACCAGACCGTCGGTGTAGAGCACCAGCCGGTCACCAGGCAGGAACTCGGACTCGTGCTCGCTGAAAGGCAGCTGCGGGTCCAACCCGAGCATGAAGCCCTTGCCCCGCAGCACCTCGGAGCGCTGTAACCCTCCGCGCGTGCCGCCCACGATGCGGAACGGCGCGCAGTGGCCAGCCACCACGTAGCGCAGCCGGTTGTTGGCCGGATCGAGCCGGCCCAGCCAGGCCGTGGCGAACTGCTCGGCCAGGGTGGAGCGGCAGAGGTCCTCGTTCATGCCCTCGGCCCAGTCCAGGGGCCCGCCGCCCAGGCGCACCTGGTTCTCGAAGGAGGTCTTCACCATGGCGGAGATGAGGGCCGCGGTGACGCCGTGGCCGCTGACGTCGGCGATCATCATGCCGGCACAGCCCCCGGGCAGCTGCACCACAGCGTAGATGTCGCCGCCGATGCCGGCGGCCGGCAGGTAGCGGTGCGTGTAGCTCGCGCCGGTCACCTCGCCTGGCAGCTTGGGCAGCAGTCCCATCTGGAGGGCGGCGGCCAGCTCCATCTCCTCCTGCACCCGCTGCTGGAAAGAAGTCAGCTCCTTGTTCTGGCGCTTGATCTCCTTCTGCATCTCGATGAGGCGGAACGTGGAATCCACCTTCGCCAGCACCTCCTGGGCGTGGAAGGGCTTGGGGATCATGTCGTCGGCCCCCAGGGAGAGGCCGCCGATGCGCGAGGCGGTGCCGTCCAGGGCCGAGAGGATGATGAAGTAGATGTCGCGGGTGGCCGGGTCCGACTTGACGCGCTTGCAGAGCTCGTCCCCCGGCATCTCGGGCATCCGGAGGTCCGAGATGATGAGATCGGGCCGCGAGCGGGCCATCTCGGCAAGGGCCTCCAGGCCGTTGCCTGCGGTCAGGACCTGATAGCCCGCCCGCTTGAGGTAGAAGCTGAGAATGTCCCGGATGGGGGCTTCGTCATCCACCACCAGGACCAGGCCCTTGGCCATGGGGAGTTACCGCTCAGGAGCCGCGGAGAGCGTCCTGCTCCGTCGCGAAGATGGAGAAATAATTGGTCAGGTTGGTCTGGTCGAAGGTCTTCTTCACGGTCGCGGGCAGGCAGCACAGGTGCAGCTTGCCGCCAGACTTGTCCACGCTGTTGCGCGCGGCGACCAGGAGGCCCAGACCCGAGGAGTCGATGAAGCTGACGCCCTCCAGATTGATCGCCAGGAGCTTGGGCTGCACCGTGGCCACGGTTTCGCGGATCACGTCCCGCAGCTGCGCGGTCACTTCAAAGTTGACCTTGCCCTGGATGGACACGACCGACGCGTTGCCTTCTTGGCGCGTCTGGATGTTCAACATGGATCCTCCTGAAGAATTCCCTTGAGCACTCTTCGCCGGGCGGCATCCCGCTGGCGTTGTTTGTATTCAGAATGTGATGCCGGACCTGAGAGTGAACTTTGAAAACCTGATTGTTCCATCACTTGGACTTCATGTGCGAAAAAGAAGGTAAACTCCTCCTGATCCTGGAGCAAGTCTGGAATGCCCGCAAGATCGGATAATTCCGTGTCGCCCATGGTCTGTAGCCGCTCCTGGAGGATCTCCAGGGCCCGGGTGGCGGGACTGGGCAGCCGCACCAGGGTGCGAGCCGTGAACTGAATCGCGGCGTAATCCTTGCTGGAGAATGGGTTCTTCTCCTTGCCCTGGGCCTTCAGGGAGAGGGAATGGCTCAGGGCGCGCCGTTCGACGGGATCCATGTCCTGGAGGCAGAAGGCCGGCGGCAGCTCCTCCATCCACACCTGGAGGGCCTCCATGTCGATCATGAGGTTCCGGCTCCGGCTGGGCTTGATGTGGGTGGGCATGAGCACGTGGTGGTCCAGCAGGAACCGGATGACCATAAGCACCCCCAGGTGGTCTTCCGCCACCAGGCGGATGCCGATCTGGTCATAAATGGTCTCCGCCACGTTCTCGGGCTTGTGGAGCATCTTGAGCAGCATGGACACACGGTCCTTGTTCTCCTTGCGCTCCACGGCCACCAGAGGCACTTCGTAGGCGCCGCGCAGGCACCAGCGGTCCGCTTCGCAGACCAGGAACTGGTCGTAGCGGCTGAAGACCTGGTGCTGGATCTCCGGCAGGTAGCGCAGGTTCACGTTGTGGTCCACGTGGAAGAGCGTGTGCATGAGGCGGAGGATGGCGCAGGACCAGCGCGCCCGCAGGTCCTGGGGGCGCTCCGAGGCCCAGACCAGCAGGTCCAGAGGGTCCTGGAGGTCCCGGACCTCCAGGGGCACGTGGAGGTCGGTCCCATCCAGGATCACCCCCTCCAGGAAGTCCACCGCATCCTCATAGACCCGCAGCACCGAAGCCCGCTGGACAGGCACCGCCATGTCATAGCCGTAGTTCAGGGCGAAGGACCAGGCCTCGTCCGGCGACTGGATGCGGAGGCCGTCCAGATCGATGGGCGATCCCCCCCCGAGGATGAGCTGGGTGACCTCAAGGGGCATAGGGAACAGCGCGAGGTTTTTCATGACGTCCAGTTTCTCTATCGGGTTGCTGCGGGAAAGCATAAAAAAACGAGGCGCCCGGTCAAAGGGCGCCCCGCAGAAACCGGATCGGACTACTTGATGGCGAAGGCCGCGACGAGCACGTAGATGACGAGGGCCTCGATGAGGGCCAGGCCGATGATCATGGTGGTGCGGATGTTACCGGCAGCCTGGGGGTTGCGGGCGACGCCTTCGCAGGCGGCCATCACAGCCTTGCCCTGGCCCAGACCGCAGCCGGCAGCGGCGATGGCGAGCGAGAGGTGAGCGACGTACTGGCCTTCGAAGAGGCTCTTCTGCACGACGGGGGCGCCCTGGGCGCACGCTACGGCAGCCAGGGTGAAGAGGAAGGCGGTGG
>CAIRAS010000302.1 GCA_903876615.1 uncultured Holophagaceae bacterium | reverse complement strand
GTCCTTACGGATAAGCACAACAACGCGGGTCGGCTCCGGCTCCATGGAATGGAACAGGTCAGGCAACGTATCTTGCAGGTGCTGCTCCACGAAGGAGGCCACGGCGGCAGGGGACATCTTCATGAGGCTACCTCCGCTTTCCGGTAGAGGGTCATGTTGTTCATGGCCTCGTGCCGCAGTACGCGCAAGCGGAAGTGCCCGAAGTCGATGTCGGCACCATGCCCGTCGCAGGACCGCACCATGCCCCCGCTGCCCTTGGGGATGACGAGTTCAACGTGGGAACGCTCGTTGTCGAAGACGTACTCCTTGTCCAGCAGGACGTGGTCGTTTACCCGCAAGGGAAAGTCCTCAACCTTTATCGGCACGGGTACCTCCTTTGACCTTCTTGAGATGGCCCCCGCCCCGTAGAAAAATCATCCAGGCCTGTTCAGCCAGTTCGGGTCGGGGGTAGCGCATGGTCATGGTGCCGCAGGCGTGGCACTTGATGCCATACCAGACCGGTGACAACTTTTTGGACCCTTTCAATCGAGGGGACCCTTTGAAACGGCGGGGGCGCTTCCCACACCGCGGGCAGTCAGGCAGGCTTGTTAGCACCGGCCACCTCCTTGGGAAGCGGGTCTGCGAACTCGAAGACCGGTGTCAGCTTGCCGTCCGGCGTAAGGATCTCGCAGGTGTGGACCTTGAACAGGCCCCCAAGGGACCAGTCGCAGCCGCGGCCTTTGACCACCCGTCCAATGCAGGAGAAGAAGACGTGGTCCTTGGCCTCGTCCGGCGTCATGCCGCCCAGGTCAACGAACTCCTGGGCGGTCTGGACTTCTCCGCATTGGACGCACTTGAACCGCCAGGCTGCGATGCTTGTGCCGAACAGGGCCAGCCCCTCCTTCTTCCAGTCTTCCAGCTTCTTGACGCTACGCTCCAACTTGCGCGGCATCGGCATGGGCTACTTCTCCACCGGCTTCTTGCCGCCGGGGATCAGGGCGTCCAAGCCGCGGCCAGGCGTGACCGGGCGGTTCTTCATGGAGTCCATCAGCGCGATCATCGACATGACGCCGCCCTTCTTGGAAGCCTTGAGGGCCTTCTGGAACTTGCGCTCCTGCTCGGCCTCGAACTTCTTGCGCTTGGCGGGGGCGGTCTTGGCGAACTTGATGGCCTGGACGAGGACCTTCTGGATGATCTCGGCGCTCTTGACGGTCATGCAGGACTTCTGCCCGTCGAGGATGATCTCCACGAAGCCCTGGATCTTGCCCTCGCCGTTGCGGAGCGCACCGCTGCGGATGTTCAGCTTCCCGTGGGTCCGGGGGGGTTGCGGCACCTCTGCCAGCATCTTCGTGAGCATCTCGCGGAGAGGCATCGGCTGGGCATACTTGGTCGCCGGACCGTGGTGATGCCCCTGGCACTCCTTGCCGTCACACTTCTTGGCGTCCTGCTTCTTTTTCAGCACAGCGTCCTCCTTGGTATGCGGCCCCAAAGGGGCCTATGTGGTAAAGCAACGATACGTTATCCTATCCGTCCTGTTCCGTCAACGACTAAAAGTAGGTCCTAGATCCAGCCGGGTTCGCGGTCCTTGATGCGCTCGAAGCTGACCGCCCAGACCCACGGGTTCGCCAGCCACGCGCCCTTACCGTTGATGGTGTCCCAGAGCTGGATGAACCTGTTCATGGGCGACCCGTCCGGCTTGCTGACATC
>CAIRAS010000301.1 GCA_903876615.1 uncultured Holophagaceae bacterium | reverse complement strand
TTGGTGCCGCCGAAGCCGAAGCCGTTGTTCATGGCGTATTCGGAGTCGAAGGTCCCGGCGACGTTGGCGGTGACGTCCAGGTCGCACTCGGGGTCCTGCTGGTCCACGTTGATGGTGGGCGGAATCTTGCCGGTCTTGACCGCCAGGGCCGCCACGATGGTCTCCAGGCCGCCCGCAGCGCCGAGCAGGTGCCCGTGCATGGACTTGCTGCTGCTGACCTTGATCTTCTCGGCGTGCTCGCCGAAGACCCGGCGGATGGCCATGCACTCCAGCTTGTCACCCACGGGGGTGCTGGTGCCGTGCATGTTCACGTAGCCCACTTCTTCCGGAGCGATGTCCGCATCCTTGATGGCCGCCCGCATCACGCGCTGGCCGCCCTCGCCCTCGGGGGCCGGGGTGGTGATGTGGTTGGCGTCGCCGCTCATGCCGTAGCCGGCTACTTCGGCGTAGATCTTCGCGCCGCGGGCCTTGGCCAGCTCGTATTCCTCGAGGATGACGATGCCGGCGCCCTCGCTCATGACGAAGCCGTCCCGGCCCACGTCGAAGGGACGGGAGGCCCGCTCGGGTTCGTCGTTGCGGGTGCTCAGGGCGCGCATGGCCGCGAAGCCGCCCACCCCCAGCTGGTTCACCACAGAGTCGCTGCCGCCCGCCATCATGCGGTCCGCATAGCCGAAGGCGATCAGGCGAGCCGCGTCGCCGATGGCGTGGGCGCCGGTGGCGCAGGCCGTGGCCACGGCGCTGTTGGGGCCCTGCAGGCCGTACTTGATGCTGGCCTGGCCGCTGGCCAGGTTCACGATGAGGCTGGGGATGAAGAAGGGGCTGGTGCGGCGGGGGCCGCGGTAGGCGTTGGCCTCGTCCCAGATGGTGCTGAGCCCGCCGATGCCGCTGCCGATGTAGGTGCCGAAGACCTCGCGCTCGGCCTTGGTGAGCTGGACCTGGTCGAACCCCGCATCCACCCAGGCCTCGTGGGCCGCGCCCAGGGCGTAGTGGATGAAGATGTCCATCTTCTTCTGTTCTTTCTTGTCGATGCACAGGTCGGGGTTGAAGCCCTTCACCTGGCCAGCGATCTTGCAGGTGAAGTCGGTGGTATCGAAGCGGTCGATGAGGCCAATGCCGCTCTTCCCCGCCAGGAGGTTGGCCCAGGTCTCGGGCACGGTGAGCCCGCAGGGATTGACAGTGCCCATTCCGGTAATGACTACGCGCCGTCGCTCAACGGTCCTGACCATGGCTTCACCTCATATTGAAAAACAAACGTGCCGCAGGGCCATGGGGGCACTGCGGCACATCATGATCGCGGTGGATCAGCCCTTCGCGTGCTTCTCGATGTAGGCGATGGCGTCGCCCACAGTGCGGATCTTCTCCTGCTCGCTCTCGGGGATCTCGAGGCTGAAAGCCTCTTCGATCGCCATGATGATCTCGACGGTGTCGAGGCTGTCGGCACCCAGATCGTCCACGAAATGGCTGGACTCGGAGATGGAATCTTCCGGCTTCGCCAGCTGCTCGGCAATGATCGCTATGACCTTCTTACGCACATCAGCCATCGGGGGCTCCTCCAAACGAACCTGGAAACCGTAACACACCCCGGGGCGAATTTCCAAACTCCGGGTAAAGGTCCGTCTGCTACCTCTGGCAAGACAAGGGATTGCATCGCGGGGCCAGCCGTGGAGGATGGACCCATGCCCCGTCCTAAAACCCTGGAGGAACCCGAGCATGGCTGGCCCCTGGGGTGGGGAGAGAGCCTGCGTGAGTTCCGGACGCACCTGGCGGTGGAGCGGGGCCTGTCCGCCCACACCACCTCCGGCTATCTGTCCGACCTGAACCACCTCGCTGCCTGGGCCTGCGAGCAGGACCTGCCTGCGGTCAGCCTCGACCGGGACCAGCTCACGGGCTTCCTGGTCACCCAGCAGGCCGCCGGGAAGGCCCCGCGCAGCCTCGCGCGGATGAGCTCCAGCCTCCGCGCCTTCCTGACCTTCCTGCGCCTGGAAGGCGGGGGCGGAGCGGGTCCCGAGGCCGTGGTGAAGCCGCCCCGGCCGCCCCGCATCCTGCCCCGCACCCTCGGTGAGAGCCAGGTGGAGGCCCTGCTCAACGCGCCGGACACGGCCACGCCCCTGGGCGTGCGCGACCGCGCCTGGCTGGAGCTGCTCTACGCCTCGGGTCTGCGGGTGTCCGAGCTGGCAGGCCTGCCGGCGCTCTCAGTCTTCCTCGACGAGGGCTTCCTGAGGGTCTCCGGCAAGGGGCGCAAGGAGCGCCTCATTCCCTTCGGCCAGGGCGCCGAGGTCTGGATCCGCGCCTGGCTGGTCCTGCGCTCCGGCTTCAAGCCCCGCTGCCCCGAGCTCTTCGTGGGCCAGCGCGGCGAGGGGCTCAGCCGCCAGCACCTCTGGCGCATGCTGAAGGCCTACGCCCGCAAGGCCGGTCTCCGGCCCGAAGCCGTGAGCCCCCACGTGCTGCGCCACGCCTTCGCCACCCACCTGCTGGACCACGGCGCCGACCTCCGCGCCGTCCAGGCCATGCTCGGCCATGCCGACATCAGCACCACCCAGATCTACACCCACGTCCACCAGACCCGCCTCCGCGCCCTCTACGACCAGATGCACCCGCGCTCTGGAGGCACCTGACCGCCGGGCCCTGTGCAACTGCCCGGTGGACCGCACCCGCGGGAATGGGTGATGATGAGCCAGGAGCCTCCACCCATGGCCGTGACGAAGACCCCCCGTAAAAAGCCCGCTTCCATTGCCTCGCCCGAGGAGACCGCGCCTGTGAAGGCCGCGCCCGCCAAGAAGGTGGCCGCCAAGAAGGTCGCCCCCGTGGCGCCGGCAGCGCCGCCTGAGACCACAGCAGCGACCACACCCGCCAAGAAGGCCAAGGCCCCCGCCAAGGCGAAGGCCCCGAAGGCTGAGGCCCCGGTGGTCGAGGCTGCCGCGGTCGCGACGCCCGAACCCGCCGCAGCCCCTGCCCCGCCCGAGCCCGTCAAGGTCGCCCCGGTGCAGCCCCCCGTGTCGGTTCTGCTGCACCCGATCGTCGCCACCCTCCTTGCCGCCATCCGCGAGGGCCGCGCCCTCGAGTTCATCTTCGCGGATGCCGACGCCAACGCGCCCCGCACCTTCGAGCCCCGCAGCCTCTCCTTCGACGCGCTCAGCCAGGCCTGGTTCGTCTGGGGCTGGGACCGCCGCTACAACGCCGAGCGCCACCACTGCGTGGACCTGCTGGCCGAAGCCAACGAGGTGGAGGGCGTCGGCCGCGCCGCCCAGGGCCCCTACGCCGAAGGCACGGCTGCCAACCAGATCGGCGGCTGGCTTGGAGGCGACCCCATCTCCGTGAAGGCCACGCTGATGAAGCAGTGGGTCTTCGCCATCAAGCAGGCCCCTCCGGCCTTCCCGGGCTTCAAGCTCGAGGACCAGGCCGACGGCCAGGCTCTGGTCTCCTTCGCCGCCACAGACCTGCGCGCCATCGCCCGCTGGGCCATGCAGTTCGGCGACGGCATCCAGGTCCTGGAGCCGGCGAGGCTGGTGGATCGCATCAAGCAGGTGGGCGCGGTCTGGGCCGGTCGTGAGCGCCTGGCCACCGCCCCCGCCCCCCGCCCTGCGTCGGAGCCCCGGCGCCATGACTCCCGCCCGCCCCGCGAAGGCCGTCCCGACCGCGAAGCCCGGCCCGACCGCGAAGCCCGGCCCGAGCGTGAAGCCCGCCCCGAGCGTGAAGCCCGCCCCGAGCGTGAAGCCCGCCCCGAGCGTGAGGCCCGTCCCGAGCGTGAAGCCCGGCCCGAGCGTGAGGCCCGGCCCGAGCGTGAAGCCCGGCCCGAGCGCGAGCCACGGCATGACCGCGACCGCGACGAAGCCCCCAAGGCCAAGCCCGGCAAGGTCGAAGTCATCCGCTTCGACCGGCTCTGAGCCGGGGCCCTACTCCGCCAGCCACCAGCCGCGGCGGCCGGGCACGAAGCCGTAGGTCTGCCCGAGGGCACTGAAGCCCACGCCGCGCAGGCGGCGGTCCAGGGCCAGGTAGCTGACCACGTAGGTCAGCTGGAGGAGGGGGTGATCCCGCTGGATCAGAGTATTGATCTGCCGGTAGAGCGCCTGACGGCGCCGCGGATCCAGCTCGTGCCGGCCCTGTTCGAAGAGGGCGTCCACCTCCGGGTTCTGGTAGCCGGTGACGTTGGTGCCGCCCTTGATCCCCTCGGTGGTGAGGAGCGGGCTCTCGCTGTCGGGATCGAGGCTGGTGCTCCAGGCAAAGTCCCAGATGTCGCCCTCTCCCTTCGCGGACCTGTCCTGGATCTCATCGAAACCCGCGCGGCGCAGCTCGATCTGGACCCCGAACTTCCTCGCCGCGTCGCGGAAGGCCTGGGCTGCGTCCCGCTGACCGAAGTTTTGGCGGCAGTACATGACCAGCTTGAGCGGGCGCCCCTGGGCATCCCGGCACACCCCGTCCGGCCCAGGGCTCCAGCCCGCTTCTTCGAGCAGCAACCGAGCCCGCTCCACGCTAGGAAGCTGCTCCACCCGGTCCTCCCAGGCCCAGCTTCCCGGCGGCCAGAGGCTGCTGGCGAGGCGGGCGATGCGGAGGTGGCGCTGGGCCATGAGGAACTCCCAGGGCAGCGCCTCGGAGAGGGCGCGCCGGAGGCGCACGTCCCCCAGCAGGCTGCGGCGGGAACTGCAGTTGAACCAGAACACGTCATAGGCCCCCTGCGGCGCGGACTGGGCCACCAGGGTCCCATCCCCGAAGGCGCCGCGGCGCAGCAGGTAGTGGTGGAACCAGTCCAGCTCCCCGGCGTGGTAGGCATGCGCCAGGAACTGCCGCGCGTGCTCTCCGGGGTCCGCGGCCTGGACCCGGAACTGGAAGCCCTCCCAGCGGCCTGGATGGGACCCGGCATAGCCCGCCCAGCGCTCCAGCTGAACCTCCTGGCCCGTGGCGCCCGGCAGCACCCGGTAGGGTCCCGAGCCGATGGGAGCGAAGTTGAGCGGGTGCTGCAGCGGGTTCACCCCCAGCGTGTAGAGGCGGCGAGGCACGGGCTGGAAGTCATGCAGGTCCGACAGCAGCGAGGCCCGCGGCTGCTTCAGGCGGATGCGGAGGCGCAGCGGACCTTCGGCCACCAGGCTGTCCAGGGTGCGGACACCCACCAGGTCATAGACCTTCCGGACCTGCGGCAGGGAGAGCATGCGCCAGGTGGCCACCAGGTCCTCGGCCTCCAGGGGCGAGCCGTCCTGCCAGCGCAGACCCGGCCGCAGCTTCAGCAGGATGTCCCGGCCCGAAGGCGAGATCTCCCAGCTCTCCAGCAGCTGGGGCACGAAGACCCCGTGCTCGTCCACGGCGACCAGGCGGTCGAAGATCAGGTCCACCACCTGGGACTCCACCTCCCGGGCCAGCAGCAGGGGATTCAGGCTCTGGAGCGACTTATCGAGGGCCACGCGGATCGGCTCCCCGGCGCCGAGACCGGAACCCAGGAAGAGCGCGAGTAGGAGGCAGCACCAACGCATGGTGCCTCTTCATCGGTGGCGTGGAGCCGATCCTGAGTACCGGTCAGGGCCGGGCGCTCTCCACCAGCTCCACCAGCGCCTCGGCCATGGTCTGCCCGGGCCGGGGGGGATTCTCCACCACGGAACCCACGAGCTGCTGCTTCCCCCCCGGCTGGGTGGCGAAGAGGTAGAAGGTGGGCACCCGGGCCACCGCCGGGGGAGCGAAACCAGCAGGCCAGTGGGCTGGATCCAGCTGCTTGTCCCGGTTGACGCCCAGGTAGTGGATCTCGATGAAGGGGGTGGGCACCGCCTCCAGGGCCAGCAGGTCTGGCAGCTGCAGGTGGCTGTCAGCGCACCAGGAGCCGAACACCGCCACCAAGGTGAAGGGCTGGTGGATGGCCTGCCAGCGCCCCTTGAGCTGGGCAGACAGCCTGATCTGGGCCAGGTTGTCCCGGAACACCGCCCGGTGAGCCAGGATCGCCTTGCCCGTGGCAGGGCCCAGCAGCAGGGGCAGGCTGTCCTTGACGTCCACGAGGGCCCCCGGCGGCAGGCTGGGCCCCTCGACCACGACCACCGCACCGGTCTGGGCCTGCAGTCCCAGGGCGACAAGGGCCAGAAAGGCAGCTTTCATGGGGTTCTCCTGGTTCTGATGATAGCCCGAGCGAATACTTGACTCGTTTGCTCAGGAATACTAGCCTTGAACCTGGAGCACACTCCGTGAAGATCTCGGCTCGAGGCAGGTACAGCATGCAGGCCCTCTTTGACCTGGCCCACCACAGCCACGGCCAACCGGTGCCGCTCCACGTGATCGCCGAGCGCCAGAAGCTCTCCCTGCCCTTCCAGGAGCAGATCTTCAACAAGCTCAAGAAGGCCGGTGTGGTCGCCAGCGTCCGCGGCCCCAAGGGCGGCTACATCCTCACGCGGCCCTGCAACCAGGTGAGCGTGGGCGAGGTGCTGCGCCTGACCGACAGCAGCTTCTATGCCGCCGCCAAGGAAGATCCCAAGACCGCCAACCAGGTGCTCAAGTCCGATGAGCGCATGAGCCAGATGCTCTGGAACCGCCTCTCGGACCACATCTCGGCCTTCATGGAGAAGGTCACCTTCGCGGATCTGTGCTCCGAGACCTCCAGCAATACCTGCCCCGACTGCACCTGCCCGGAATACGTGCAGGACGTCCAGGGCCAGTTCGTGCGAGGGGAACGCAAGGCTTGTGGCGTGCTTTGAGCAACCCCTGCGCCCTTCCCAGCCTGGCCCATCCGCCCACGGAGGCGGACCTCGCGGACCTGCCCCGCCTGGAGCGGAAGCTGGCCCGGCGCCTGGGCGCGACCAACGGCGCCTATGACCTCATCGCGGACGGGGACCGCATCCTGGTGGCCGTCAGCGGCGGCAAGGACAGCTGGGCCCTGCTGGACCTGCTGGAGCGGCTGCGGAAGCGCGCGCCCGTCACCTTCTCGGTGGACGCCGTCACCGTCGACCCCGGCTTCCCCCAGTTCAATCCGGACCCCAACGCCGAGGTCTGCGAGCG
>CAIRAS010000300.1 GCA_903876615.1 uncultured Holophagaceae bacterium | reverse complement strand
GGGACAGCACCACCAGAGGGCGATTCAGGGCGTCCACCTCGAGCTGCAGCTGGCAGGGTTCGTATTCCCGGGAGAAGCCCCAGGCGCCGAACTCGGCGGGGTTGCCCTGAAGCACGCCCACCCGGCCCTGGAGGGCCTCCGGGACGGCCTCGAGCTCCCGGTCATGGAACCCTTCGATCTCATGGTTGCCTAGGGTGAAGGTGGTCACGGCCTCCGGGCGCTGGAAGCTGCTCCGATAGGTGCCCCACCACTCACGCTGGCAGTCCAGGCGGTTGCCCCGGCCACCGATCATGTGGAAGTCCGGCAGGATGTCGCCCGTGAGCACGATCCAGTCAGGAGCGTGGGTGGAGACCAGGGCCTCGGCCTCCCGCGTGTGGCGGCCGTGGAGGTCAGAGAACAAGAGAATCTTCATGGGATCAGGATGGGTTCAATCCATGGACAGCGAGTGTCCATCCTGCCTGCCTGATTCAGGATTTACCTTAGCCAAATAGTGTCTACTCCGTGGACCGATACTAGGGTTATGAAAATTTCCCTCCTCCTCAACGGCACCCCCTCCCAGAGCCTCAGCCCCGAGGAGTCTGCCTGGCTTGCTGAGTCCGCCAATAACGCCCGCATTGAGTGGAACCGGGCTCGCCGGAAAGGTGACCCCCTCGAAAAGGCGAAGGCGCTCTCCCGCCTGTCGGCTTACCTCTTCGATTTGGATGGCCCCCAGGCCACCCTTGGGCTCGTTCGGCGGGCCCACCGCTTGTGGGAAGTGGTCGGCGATCCAAGCCAAATCGCCACCTCTCGTGCCGCGCTCGCTGGGCGCCTGCTGAATGCCGGGCTTTCGCAGGAGGCCCTTCAGCAATCAGCCGAAGCAAGAAAGGGCCTGCGGGAATTGGAACCCCTGTGCCGGCATCAAGGCATTCCGCACTGCCTGGGGAGGGAATTCCTCAAGGCCGGCCATGCCGCCGAAGCCCAAAGCTGGCTGGAATTGGCCCTCGAGAACCCTGCGGAGGGAGAACGGGGGACCATCCTGGCCCGGTTGTCTCTTGCCCTGGACCTGCAAGGGAAGCTCCCGGAGGCCCGGGAGCGCCAGTCTGAAGCCTGCGCGGCCTTCCATCTCCAGGAGGAGTTTTTCTCCATGGCCAAGGGCATGCTTAGCCTGGCCCGCCTTGACCTTCGTCTTGGCCGCCGCTGGGAGGCCGGGACGCTCTGCCAGGAGGCCATCAGGGTCCTTGATCGACGGGGTTTCGAGGGCGATGTCGCAGAGGCCCGAGAACTGCAACGACTCTGCCGCGGAGGCCCGCGGCCACCCGCATCCATGGTTGGGGAACGCATACCTCCACGTGATGAGTAAAGATTGACGGTTGATCGGAGCCGGACCATCCATTCCATGAGCGATCAGGCCCGGCAGACTCCCTTCGAGACGCTCTTTCGGGTGATGGGCGGGCTGGAGGTCGAGGACCTTGAAAGGTTCCAGGCGCTGCTCCCTTTTCTGCTGGAGGCGGAGTGGGCCTCCGGGAGCCTCCCCCAGGCCGGTGACAGCGAGATCAAGCCGGGAGACCTGGGGCACCTGGTCGATGAGGTCGTGGCCCGCATCGCCGAAGTGACCCCCGAGCAGGCGACCCGGGTGGTGGCGTTCCTGCTGGCGGACTGGGGGAGCCCAGAGGTCACCGGCATCGAGCCCGCCTTCGGTCGGCTGAAGAAGGCGTTTCCTGGGGCACGAATCGAGGCCTGGCTCATGCAAGCGGCGGAGGACCATGGCTTCGAGCTGATCCTCGTGGCAGCGACCTCGGGATGAATCGAACTTCGCACCATGGCCCCCCTTCACTCGGCTGATGCACCCTCCGGATCCGGAACCGGCTGCGCAGGTGGCGCATGGCGCACCGGTCTCTTGATCGCTTTCCTGGCTGACTTCGCGGCACTTGAAGCGGCCGGGCGCCGGTGTGGCCGGTGACTATAGGACCACCAGACCCAGAACAGCCCGCCAGCCAGCAGGAACCAGCCCAGGGGCCAGCGGCCTGCAATGCGCAGGTCCTTCACTGAGGGGATCGCACCGAAGACCAGGCTTGCGAGGAGGAGCACCATGGCCGCCTCGGGCCAGCCGAGCACGGGCCTCGCGCCAAGTCGCCAGAGGAACAGGAGGTAAGCAGCGGGCAGCAGGAGCAGCGGTGCCATCCCGACAAAGAAGGCGTTGTACCAGCGCAGGTTCACGAAGCCGACCGAGCCCAGGACGTAGCCGCGCCCTTCCCGCCGGGGGATGACCGTGAAGTGGACGGGCTGGCCGTTCAGGACCTTTCCGACCACCCAGTGGCACAGCTCGTGGCAGAAGGTGCCAGGGAGCGCCAGCAGGGAGAGCAGCCAGAAGGAGCGCCGGGCCTGATTCATCACCCACAGGGCCGCGGCTAGCGCCCCGAGGTAGATCAGCGTCCGTGCATGGGCCGGAGGAGCCTGCCAGTTCGGAAAGGAGAGGATGAGAAAGGTCACGGAGTGGGATGGCCTGAGGGCTCGGCTAAGTGCAGGGATGCCATCGCCCGACTGGCCCCATGGGACCAGCCGAGCCTGATGATCCGAGTCCGGTTAGGCGAACGCGGTTCCCTCACAGGTGCCGCCCGCCCAGGTGCAGGCGCAGGTCGGCCATGGCCCGGTCGAGGAGGTGTCCTGCCCAGTGCTGGGTGATACCCATATCCCGGGCGATTGCCGCGAGCGACTGTTCCTTGCCGTCATGGAGGCCCCTGTGGCGCAGCAGCACCTCCCGCTCCCGGGGCTGCAGCTTGGAAAGAGCCTGCCGGACCCGGGTGCGATCCTCGGCGGCCGCAGACAGGTCCTGAGCATCTGGCAGGTCGGCGCGCTGCCAGTCCAGCGGCACCGGGGCGTCATCCTCGTCGTCTGCGCCCAGGGGAGTGTCCAGGGAGCGGATGCGGGCGAACGGTGCGCCCGCGGGCGTCCGCACGAGGGAGCGCCGCAGGGCATCCTTCATAGCGGCATCGATCCAGGGCGCGGCGTAGGTCAGGTAGTTGGCCCCCCGGTCAGGCCGATACCTGGCAGCGGCCTTGAGGGCGCCGGTCATGCCCTCCTGGACCAGGTCCTCGTAGTCGAGGCAGGCCATCCCCGCCCGCTCCTGGTAGCCGCCGGCCTTCTTGCGGACGTAGCCGACGACCTCCAGGGTCACCGAGGGCTCCAGTCCACCGGCGGCATCCCAGGCATGGTGCTGGCCCTTCATGGCCACGGGAGGCTCCTGGGAGGCTCTGGAGGGGTTGGTCTTCATGTCTGCGGCTCCTTGGTGGGGATACGGTCCCGATTTGGTTATCGGCGCGCTGGATGGCCAGTTGCTGTCCATGTCTGCCGAACGGCTTCCGGCCAGCACCAGGTAGGCCTGGGGCTGGTCTGCTGTCAGCGGAGCGCGGCTCAGCCAGCCAGCTCCATCGTCAGCGCACTGGTGGCGCGCTCCAGGAGCTGGCTTACCCGCT
>CAIRAS010000299.1 GCA_903876615.1 uncultured Holophagaceae bacterium | reverse complement strand
CCCGTCCAATATGCACTTGTCTTTGAACCTTCGGCCTGGCATTCCGTCCCAGAAAGCAAAAGCATGACGGGGATCAATGGGATGGACGGGGATGCCTGCAAGTGCGTGGCCGAGGATCATCCCGGGAATCCCGGAAGATCCTTTTTATTGAGCGCGGCCCCCTAGGTCACCGCGCCAGGAGCCTCCACCGCGAAGCCCTGAAAACCCTCGCCCTCCCAGGTGATGGGATGGGGCCTGAAGAAGGCTGTGGCACCCGCGGCAGCATCCCCACCGGCCACCCTGGCCGCAGGCCATACCTCGGCCGGACGCAAGTCGGGTCGAGCCGTGGCGAGCCATTCGGAATGGGCAATCCCCTCCTCCGGGAGCCAGGAGCAGACGGCGTAGATCAGCAGGCCGCCGGGGGCCAGGCGCGCGGCGGCGGCGGTCAGGAGGCGGCGCTGCAGGCCCGTGAGGCGGGGCAGGTCGTCGTGGGAGATCCACGGCCACTCCGGGTGCTTCTGCATCGTGCCGCTGCCACTGCAGGGGGCGTCCAGCAGGATGAGGTCGAAGTCACCGCTGGCGGTCTCCAGCCACTCGGCGGCGTCGGCCTGGATCACGTGGGCCTCGAGGCCCCGCTGCTGGAGGGTCTGGCGCAAACGCAGCGCCCGCTTGGGGTGGACCTCCAGGGCGGTGATGGCCGCGCCGGGATGCCGCAGGGCCAGGGAGGTGGTCTTGCCCCCGGGGGCGGCGCAGGCGTCCAGGATGCGTGTCACGGGGCGATCCCAGACATAGGCCAGCAGGGCCTGGGAGCTGCGGTCCTGGACCATGCCGCAGGAAGCCTCCAGCCAGGGACGGGGAAAGGCTTCGCCCTCGGGCAGGTGCAGGCAGCCTGGCAGCTCGGGATCCGGCACCATGTCCTCGGGCACCTCGCCCTTCAGCAGGCGGAAGGTGGGCCGGGGCGGCTGCTGGAGCCGGGCCCAGAGGACCTCGAGCTCACCCTCGGCCCCGTGGGGCGCCAGGGCCGCGGCCAGGGCCCGCTCCACCGCCGGGGTGCGGTCCAGGGCAGGGGGCAGGGCATCCAGCTCCGCGGCGAGGGCCTGGCGATCCTTGGCGGCCCGGCGCAGGAGCGCGTTGACCAGCCCCTTGTGGGGCAGGAAGCCCAGCTCCCGGCTGGCCGCGACCTCCACGGCTTCATGCACGGCGGCGTGATCGCTGACGCCCGGCAGCCAGGCCAGCTGGGCCAGGCCCATGGCCAGGGCGACGCGGGTGCCCAGGGGCACGCCCCGGGTGGGGTCCTTCAGGTTCGGCTTCACCCAGGCCTGCAGGCGCCCCCAGCGGCGCAGGCAGAGGCCCAGCAGGGCCTGGGCCAGGTGCGCGTCCTCGCCCAGGTCGCGGTCCCAGATGTCTGGCACGCGGCCGCCCTCTCCAAACACTTCGTGCAGGGCATGGGCGACATGGATGCGGGCGGGCGTGGGCATGGGGCTCCGAAAGGCAGAACCCTGATTATCCCCCGATGCGCCTACAACTCCTTCAGGATCTCGGCCTTCTTGGCCTCGAAATCCTTTTTGTCCAACAAACCCCGCTTGTAGAGGTCCTGGATCTTCTGCAGACGCTCCTCCGGGGTGGGCTTGGCGTTGGCGGCGGGCGGCGGGACCTCGGGCTTGGGCTGGCTCCGGGGCGCGGGCTCCGAGCGGGTCTCGGCGAGGCGGAGGGCCGCCTGCAGGGCGATGGCCTCCTGGCACTCCCGCAGGGCGGTCTGGAAGATGCCGGCGTCGGGCTGCATGTCCAGGGCGACCCGGAGGAAGGGGAGGGCCTCCTCGTAGCGGCCCAGGATGAAGTGGATGATCCCCACGTTGTACTGGGCCCTCGGGTAGAACTTGGGCTTCTGTCCCTTGTCCCGCAGGGACTGCTCGAGCCCCTCCTGGGCCAGCCCCAGGGCGCCGGGCAGGTCCCTGGCCAGCAGCCGGTCGTGAGCCTTCTCCATCCCGAAGACCTCGTCGTCGAAGAAGGTCAGCTTGCGCGTCTCGTTCCAGGCCAGCAGCATCCGGAGCACCTTGACCTTGGCGGTCTCGAAGGCCAGCCGGCGCACGTCGGAATCCCGGGGGTGGGCCGGGAACCCGTCGTAGGAGATGTTGCTGAGGCTGGGCGCGTCTTCCAGGCGCTGGGCGCCGAACACGCGGCCCGTGCTGAGATCCACCACCTGCACGGTGGCGCTGAAGTCAAGGCTGGTGATGCTGGTGCGCTTGATCCGGAGCACGTCCTTCTTGGTCTTGGAGTCGGTGATCCACTCTTCCCGGCTGGACTGGGTGCGGCTCAGGTCCGACCGGTTCACGTTGACGATCACCAGCACGCTGGGGCCCAGCAGCTTGCCCAGCATCGCGATGGTGGCGGGCTCCACATAGCCGCTGGCGCCCAGCTCCTGCTCCCGGAGCACCGCATCCAGGTGGGCCCGGTCCACCACCTCCACCTGGCGGCTCTGCACCAGATCCGCCGTCAGGATGTCGGCCAGCTCCCGGGAGTTCAGGTCGCGGGACGGCGCAAAGGCCAGCCGCTCCACCTTGAGCCCCAGCCCTGGGGGATGGACGAGAACCACCTCCACCTTGGGGTTGGCCAGCTCGCTCCAGAACTGGGCCTGGATGGGCCAAGCCAGGAGGGCCAAGGCGACGGAAAGCAGCGGGCGCATGGGTGCTCCGAAAAGGCTGATCCAGGCTAGCATGCGGGCCTGTGGCATCCTGGGAGCGGACTTCCCGAGGAGCGACCATGGCCCACACCTATCCCCTCACCGTTGGCTGGACCGGCAACACCCTGGACGGCACCTACAACCGGAACGCCACGGTCACCAACCCGGGCAAGCACGCCCTGGCCGTCAGCAGCGCCCCGGAATATGCCGGCGACCCCGCGCGCTGGAACCCCGAAGACCTGCTGGGCTCGGCCCTCGCCACCTGCCACATGCTCACGTTCCTGGCCCTCTGCGCCAAGACCAAGGTGCAGGTGCTGGCCTACGAGGACCACGCCGAGGCCGTGCTCGACACCGTGGACAAGGTCACGCGCATCACCAAGGTCCACCTGCGGCCCGTGATCCGGGTGGCCCGGGGCACCAGCATGGCCAAGGTCGT
>CAIRAS010000298.1 GCA_903876615.1 uncultured Holophagaceae bacterium | reverse complement strand
GGATCTCGATCACGCGCAGCTCCGTGGTGCTGTCCGGCTTGACGATGTAGACAAAGGAGCCCTGGGGCCCGCGCTGCACGGCGGCGGTAGGCACGATGACAACCTCGCGCAGGGTGTCCACCAGCAGCCGCGCATTCACGAACTGATTGGGGAACAGGGCGCGGTCGTCATTGGCGAACAGGGCCTTCAGCTTCACGGTGCCCGTGGCGGGATCCACCTGGTTGTCGATGGCCGCGAGGGCGCCGGCGCCGAGCCGGGACTTGAGGTCCCGGTCCCAGGCCTCCACGGGCAGGCGCCCGTTCTTGGCGGTCTGGGCCAGCACCTGCTGGATGTTGTCGGCGGGCACGGAGAACACCACATTGATGGGCTGGATCGGGGCGATGGTGGCCAGCCCGGTGGCATCCGTGGCCCGCACCATGTTGCCGGCATCCACGAGCCGGAGGCCCACCCGGCCTGAGGTCGGGGCGGTGATGCGGCTGTAGGTCAGGTTCAGCTTGGCGCTCTCCACGGCAGCCTGGTCGGCCTTCATGGCCGCCTCGTACTGGGTGACGGAGGAGCTCTGGGTGTCCACCTGCTGGCGCGAGAGGATGCCCTGCTGCACCAGGGACTGGAAGCGCCGCAGGTCGGCCAGCGCGTTGTCGCGGGCGGCCTGGTCCTTGGCGAGCTGGCCCTCGGCCTGCATGAGCTGGACCTGGAAGGGGCGCGGATCGATCTCGGCCAGGAGATCACCGGCGCGGACCATCTGTCCCTCGGTGAAGGCGACGCGGAGCAGCTGGCCGTCCACCCGGCTCTTCACCGTGACGCTTTCCAGCGAGACCACCGTGCCGAGGCCCGTGAGCCGGACCGCCATGTCGCCCTTGCGGGCCTGGCTCACGCTTACGGGCACCGGGCGGCCCGCCGGATTCGCGGCGGCGTCCTTCTTGCCCCCGCGGGCGAAGAGCACCAGGCCGATGACAGCAACGGTGCCAAGGATGGCCCAGGGGCGCCAGCCGCGGAGGAGGAGGGGACGGTCGGAACCGGTTTCGAAGGAGGGGAGGTTGGATTCGCTCATGCGAGAAGCTGCCTTCTGTGAATTCCGGTGGGGGAAGTCCGGCGGGGGGACAGTCAAGGACTAGAGGCTCTTCAGGGGTCGCAGGGGTTTGCTTCCGAGGCTTGGTCTCAGGAAGCGACTTCGTCGCGCTCCCCGACGAAATTCGGCGGACCGACGAGCATGGCATCGAGGTTGGCGACCATGGTCCGCAGCCCGCTCCTCAGGGCCTCCTGCTGCTCCGCATCCAGGCCGGCGACGAGACCCGTCCTGATCTCATCGGCCAGGGCCTGCAGCTCCCGGGCCAGGGGGAGCGCATCGGGGCTCAGGTTGATGAGAATCCGGCGGCCGTGCTTCGGGTCCGGCCGGGCGGTGAGCAGGCCGCGGGCGACCATGCCCTTGACCACGCGGCTGGCGGTGGGATCGTCCATCCAGACCTGCTGGGCCAGGGGATGCAGCGAGGTGGCCCCCTGCTCCATGAGCACCAGGATCACCCAGAACTGCTGCATGGAGAGGTCGTAGGGCGCCAGTCGGGCCGAGACCGCGTGCTTGAGGCGACGGCGGACCGCCGCAGCCAAGGTGCCGGGGCCGGCATCGGTGAGGGTGTCAGGCATGGGTTCTTGCATAAGCAAGAATCCTGGGCAAAAACGACCCTCGCGTCAAGGGGTATAAAAACGCCTGACCAATCCCTCGTGCTGAGCACGGACTTGGTCAGGCGTAACGCTGAATTGGGCTCACTTGCCC
This sequence comes from uncultured Holophagaceae bacterium, assembly GCA_903876615.1. The sequence continues at coordinate 400 of CAIRAS010000298.1, read as the reverse complement.
CGGAAGCCTGGGCGGGAGGGATGACGACCGCGCTCGCCCTGGGGGGCCGAGCCGGAGGAAGGTCGGCTGCTGCGGGCCGGCCCGCGGCTCCGGCCACCGCCGCCACTCTGGCGACCCGTCTGGATGGGTTCAGCCGGAATGCTGGGATCCGGCGCGTAGCCCGTCACCACATCCTTGGGCAGTTCCCGGCGCAGGAGCTTCTCGATGTCCTTGAGGAGGCGCTGCTCATCCACGCAGACCAGGGAGAGGGCCTCGCCCTCGGTGCCAGCCCGGCCCGTGCGGCCGATGCGGTGGATGTAGTCCTCGGGGACCTGGGGCAGCTCGTAGTTCACCACGTGGGGGAGCTGGTCGATGTCCAGGCCTCGGGCGGCGATGTCCGTGGCCACGAGCACGCGGATGG
>CAIRAS010000297.1 GCA_903876615.1 uncultured Holophagaceae bacterium | reverse complement strand
GGGCGCATTCGTGTGCTTCCTGCGCCCGCAGGGCGTCTTCGTGTCCTTCGTGGAGGGCCTGTTTAGCGGAGTCTGGCCGATATCCACGTCTTCGCTTGATCAGCTTTTCATCAGCTTTTTTCGGTGTTCATCGGTGTTCCTCAGTGGCAAAGACCGCTTTCCGCGAGGCCGCGTTCAGGGCAGACTTGATTTCGGAGTGAAAAGACCGAAATGACCCGCTTCCTGCCTCCCTGGCGCACCCTGCTTCCGGCGGAGCACGGGAGCTGGTTCATGCTGGGCTTTCCCCTGGTCCTGGGGCTGCTGCTGCGGCCCACCGCGGCGGGGCTCGGCCTGGCCCTGGCGGCCCTGGGCCTGTTCCTGGCCCGGCCCCCGCTGCGCCGACTGCGGACGGGCCAGCGGGAGGGGGCGCAGGTCCGGGCGCTCCTGCTCTGCACCAGCCTGGCGCTGGCCTTCGGCGCCGGGGCGCTGGCCCTGGCGGGACCGCAGTTCCTGGTGCCCCTGGCCGCGGTGGCGCCGCTGATCGTCCTGGCCCTGCGGGCCGATGCCCAGCGGGCGGTGCGCTCCCTGGCCGTGGAGCTCGCGGCCCAGGGCGCCTTCGCGGGCCTGGCGGCGGCCATGCTCACCGCCGGGGGCGCCCCGCTGGCCGAGGCCGGGCGCACCTGGGTGCTGGTCACCCTGGTGGGCGGGGCGAACCTCGCCCACGTGCGGCGCCTGCTGGGCCACGCCCATGGCCTGGCGGACCTGGAGCTGCGCCGCCGGGCGCGCCCGGTCCACGCCCTGCACCTGCTGCTGCTGGGGGCCTCGGCCTGCCTGCTCGCCCCGCGGGGACCCGCGGGCCTGGTCTGGACTGCCTGGACGGGCCTGCTGTACCTGCGGGCCCTGCGGCCCTGGCGCCCCCTCGCGGCCCGGACCCTGGGCTGGCGGGAAGGGGCCCTGAGCGCCGTGGGCCTGTTGCTGCTGTGGCGGGCGCTCGCAGGCTGAGGGCGTGGTCAACGGTCACAACCGGGCTGGACTCCGGAATCCCCACCGCTGAAGCTGGAAACAGAAAAAGGATTCTGGAATGCTTTTCTCGACTGCCACCGGCTATGCCCTTCGTGCACTCGCAGCGCTGCCCGAGGACGGGACCTACTGCCTGGCCAAGGACCTCTCCTCCCGGCTGGGCCTGCCCGGCCCCTACCTGGCGAAGATCCTCCAGGGCCTGGTGCAGGCCGACATCCTGACCTCCGTGCGCGGTCCCAAGGGCGGCTTCCGCCTCACGCGCCCCGCGCACCGCATCACGGTCGGCGAGGTCGTGGCCGCCATGGAGGGACCCGAGGCCATGGAAGGCTGCGTCATGGGCTTCCCTTCCTGCAACGGCGAGCACCCCTGCCCGCTCCACGACGCCTGGTCCGCGGTGAAGAGCCAGGTGAGTTCCTCCATGACCCAGGCCACCATCCGGGATCTGCAGCTCATCAACATCCGCCACCAGAAGGAAGCCAAGGAGCGGATGCCGAATTCCGCTCGGTCCTAGGTTATTCGGATTATTCCTTCTTAAATACGACTCGCCGGCCAGGCTCCGATGAAAAGGCCCTCCACGAAGGACACGGCGTCCCCCAGGCTGCGGGTAGGATCGTGACCATGGCCATGAGCTGCGACCACCCCGATCTGCTGCCTCTGGAGACAGCGCTCCAGCGCCTCTGGGAGGCCCTGCCGGCCCCGGCCCTGGCCGAGGTGCGGGCTGAGCGGGACGATCCCGCCACGGACCGGGCCTCCATGGACGGGGTGGCCCTGCGGGCCGCGGATGGGAGGCTCCCCCGCCGCCTGCTCGGCACCCTCTTCGCTGGCAGTGATCCCGCGGCCTTCACGGTGGCTCCGGGCACCGCCGTGCGCATCATGACCGGCGCCGCGCTGCCCCTGGGCGCGGACGCCATCGTGCCCGTGGAGCAGCTCCGCCAGGAGGGCGACACCATCCACCTGGCCGTGACGCCCGGGACGGGCGAGCACGTGCGGCGCCGGGGCGAGCAGGCCCGGGCCGGGGATCTGCTGCTGCCCGCCGGAACCCCCCTCACTGTGGCCCGCCAGGCCCTGCTGGCCCAGGAGGGCCGGCCCGTGCCCGCGCTCCGCCGCATCCGGGTCGGCGTGGCCTCCACCGGCGACGAGCTGGTGGCGAATCCCGCCCCCCATCAGATCCGCGACTCCAACGGCCCCATGCTGGCGGCCCTGGCCCGGGCCCTGGGCGCCGAGCCGGAGCTGCGGCCCGCCCTGCCCGATGATCCGCCCTCGCTGGCCGCGGCCCTGCGCCAGCCCGGAGACCTCCGCATCCTGCTCACCTCGGGCGGCGTGAGCATGGGCGAGCACGACCACCTGCCCGCGGTGCTGGCAGACCTGGGCGCGCAGATCCTCTTCCACCGGATCCGCCTCAAGCCGGGCAAGCCCATGCTGGCGGCCCTGCTCGGCGACCTGCTGATCCTGGGCCTGCCG
>CAIRAS010000296.1 GCA_903876615.1 uncultured Holophagaceae bacterium | reverse complement strand
GCTGTAGGCCAGGATCATCACGCGGTCCTGGGCGAGGCCTGCGGTGGTGGTGATGGTGGCCAGGTCGTCGTAGAAGGCCTTGATGGAGCCGCCGAGGGCCCGCTGGAGGTTGGGGTGGTCCACGGCCTGGTTGCTGTGGGTGTCCCAGCCGCTGAGGCGTGCGAAGTAGACCTGGGGCGGTAGTCCTGCGGCGATCATCTGGGCGATGAGTTTGAGCTGGCTGCTGAGGCTGGTGGTGAGCGCCGCGCCGCTCAGCTTCTGGACGGGATAGGTGGCGTCGCCGGGATAGGGCACCGTGGGTGTGCGGGTCGTGAGGCTGCCGCCGCTGCCGAAGGCCGGGTTGTTCTGGGCGTCGAAGAAGAGCTTGCCCGCCTGGGCCCCCGCCAGATAGCCGGGGTCGGTGCTGCTGGCGGAGAGGGCGGTGCCCCACCCGGTCTCCAGGGTCGTGGCATCCGGCACGGCCGTGGTGCTGAGCAGGTAGGCCGGAAACACATACCCGCCGGCGCTGGTGATGGACACAAAGCTCCGGGTGGCGCCCTTCAGCATCACCGGCAGGTCCGGGGTCACCGTGAGGCCTCGGAGGACATCCCCTGTGGGGCTGAAGGCCGTGTCCGCAAAGCGGCCCAGCCAGCCGTTGCCGGCGGGCACCGTCGCACCCTGCCCCCACAGGTCGATGGAGGTGAAGTGGGACAGGTTGGGGTTGGGCATGCCGATGCCCGGGATCCAGGCCACGTGGCCCAGGCCATGGAGCGTGTCCATGCCGGTGAAGTCCTTGTTCAGGGCCATGCCGCTGCCCAGGTCCGTGAGCAGGGCCGGGTTCGTGATGCCGAGGGTGGCGCGCTTGGTCTGGTAGACGCCCAGGTTGGCGCCGGCATTGGGTGGCGTCACGTTGAGCCAGTCGTAGCCCCCGTCGATGTTCACGATGACGAGGATGGGCGAGGTCGGCGTCGGCGTGGGGGCAGGCGGGGTGCCGCCGCCCCCACTGGGGCTGGAGCCCCCGCCGCCACAGGCGTTGAGCCCGGCGAGCAGGGCTCCCGTGGCGCCCAGGGTCTGGATGAATTCGCGGCGCGTGGTCATGGCGGCCTCCCTTAGTAGATCTGGCCCGAGGGCGAGCAGAGGATGAGGAAGGCCAGCTCCCGGGCCTTGCTCTGGGAGACAGAGTCCCAGGTGAAGGTCGTGGGCCAGAGGGTCGCAAGCCAGGCCGCGGAGACGCTCGCCGGGATGGGCGCGGGCTGCAGGAGGGCCGCGAGCCGGTCATAGACGGCCTGGGCCGAGGCTGGGGCCGTGGGGAACCAGTCCGTGGTGACGAAGGTGGGGAAGAGCGGGTAGGTGGTCCCGTTGTAGGCGCGCGTCTCGTTCAGGGCCAGCGCGGCGACGGCCTTCGCTCGATACCGCATGGTGTTGCTGTTGAGCCAGGCCGTGTGCTCCTTCCAGCCATTGGGGCCGGTGGGATCCAGGAGCTTCATCCCCATCTGGTCGAAAGTGGTGGCGCTGTTGGTCACCAGCCGCCAGGCGGGATAGCCCTTCGGTGTCTGACCGCTGCCCGAAGCCAGGGAGGGGCAGAGCATGCGCGCAGCCCGGACCAGCCAGGAGACAGGGCCTTCAACCAGGGCATAGCGGCTGGCGGCGCTGAAGAAGAACTGGGACTTGAGCAGGGTCTTCAGGATCACGCGGAGGTCGAAGGCAGCGCCTTGGATCAGGGTGGCCACGTCCGTCTGGTCCTGGGCGGTGTAGTTGGCGGTGACGAAGTGGGTGAGCAGGCGCTTGGCCAGGAACTGGGCGCAGTTGGAGCCCCTCATCGAGAGGATGCTGCGGAGGGCGTTCTCGCCCTTCGCATACCCGCTGGCGGTGGTGGTGACATCAAGGGTCTGCCCGAGGAGGCTGATGGTGCCGGTGGCGTGCAGGTTGGAACTGGTGGTGGCCGCACCGCCCCACCAGACCCGCGTGTCCGGGGCAAGGGTCGTCCCGTCGTAGACCTTGAACCGAGCGTCGGCGGGGAACTTCTGGCCCGGGTTCGCGGGGTTGATGCTGAAGTCCGCCTCAGCGAAGGTAAAGCTCCAGCCGCTGAGGGCCCGGGCCAGCTGGGTGATGTCGGCCTGGTTGTAGCCGTTGTCGGCGCCCAGGCTGTAGAGTTCCATCACCTCCCGGGCGTAATTTTCGTTGGGGATGTTGGTGCCGGCGGCGTTGTTCAGCACCGAGTCCAGCCAGATGGCCATGGCTGGGTCCTTGCTGACGAGCACGAGGAGGTCATCGAACTTCGCCAGGCCCTGGCCCCGGAACAGCTGAATCTGCTTGAGCATCAAGGCGGTGTTGTCGACCTTGTGCCACCCCGTGGCGAAGAGGTTGTGCCAGAAGAGCGCCAGGCGCTCCTCGAAGGCGTGGGGGTTGTGCTGCATGCGCCAGGCCAGGAGCGCCTGCGCGGTGTTCAGGCTGTTCCGCCAGGTGTCAGTGCCCTGCACCAGGAAGGGGTGGGGCGCGGCCACCGCCGCCACATCCACACTGCCGGCCACGGTCGTGTTGGCGCTGACCAGGGGCTCCGTCACCACGTCAGCTGTCGCCAGCGCGGCGGTGAAGGCCGCCTGGTCGTAGGCGGCGCCGGTACCGTCGATCCAGGCGTCGATGGCCGCACCCGGAGGCTGGGCCTGGAGGGCCGCCGTGTCCGCGGGGTTGAGCCCGAACCCGGCCCGCCGGGCGAAGTGCTGCGCGTCGGCAAGGGTCCAGCTGGTAATGGCGGTCAGGTCAGCCATGGGTGACTCCTAGTTGCTGGGGGCGCCGGCATTGATCCAGGCCGTGAGGGTGTCCACGGTCGGCTGGCAGAGGTTCGGTGCCGCCTGTGGCATGCGGGTGCCATAACCCGAGCCGCCCGGCTGATCCTTCGTGACTTTCTCGAGAATCCAGGAATGGGCGGGGTCGCCCGGTTTCACCAGTAGCCAGCCCTGGCCGGTCGGGGCATTGACCGGAACCGCGTTGACCAGCCGGGCGTGGAGCTCGGCTGGGGTGCCCGAATACATCACGTGCCCCGTGGGGGACGTGCCGCCATGGCAGCTGGTGGCAGCGGCGCCGCAGCTGCTCTGCAGGGCCGGGACCAGGTCTGTCGCGAACGAGGGACTGGTCTTGGCCGTCGGGATCGGGCAGGTGGTGGGCGTGGGTGCCGGGACCGGGGTGGGCGAACTTGACCCAGTCCCCCCACAGCCCCAGGGCAGGATCAGAAGGACCAGCGAAATCATCGGGCGCATGGGTCTCCTGAGTGCGTAGAACCAGAATCGGCCTGCCGCGCGGCAGGTCAAGGTCGCGACAGGTAACTTGTTCGACCCAAGAGGGCTGCTCGCGGTTGAGAGACCATGCGCTATCCTCGTCCTGGAGGTTGCCGTGCCCCTGGATGCCCCGACCCCCCTCTTCGTAGGGGAGCGACTGCGAGACCTGATCCTGTGCTACGCGGGGCCCTGGGCTTTCGTGCCCTACATCAGGAACCGGGAGGACAGCGAGCTGCTCTGGCATGCGCGGCAGGGGGTGATCCTGGCCTTCGCCGAGTGCGTGGTGGGCCTGGCCATCGTCATCACCGGCCTGTTCCCGATTTTTGGCTGGGTCTTCCTGCGCTTCCTGCTACCCCTCTGGCTGCTCTGGTGCCTCAGCATGGCTGTCACCAGCGTGCTGCAGGCCACCAAGGGCAAGCGCCACCGGATCCCGGTCCTGCACCAGTTCGTCGAGTACCTCTGACCCTTGCTTTAAGTGCTTTTGACGGGGATCAAAGGGATGGACGGGGATAACTGAACTCCAGCTCTTGGGGTGAGTCGGCGTCCATCTGTGTCATCTGCGAAATCTGGGGTCCCGCTAGCGATCTCGAATGCCCGTGTCATTCCGGGGTGTTCCGGGCGTTCAGGATCAGCATCGCGTCGCCGTAGCTGAAGAACCGGTACTGCTCCCGGACGGCCTCGGCGTAGGCGGCCTGGGCCTGGTCCAGGCCCAGCAGGGCGGAGACCAGCACGAACAGGGTGCTCTCCGGCAGGTGGAAGTTGGTCAGCAGGTGGTCCGCGGTGCGCAGCCGATAGCCCGGGGTGATGAAGAGCCGGGTGGCACCCTGACTTGCCAGGGCGGCGCCGTCCCAGGCGCCCTCCAGGGTGCGCAGGGCGGTGGTGCCCACGCAGAGCACGGGACGGGAGCGGTCCCGCAGCACGGGCTCCAGGGCCGCGGCGGTGGCCTCGGGCACCTCGAAGCGCTCCTCGTGCATGGCGTGGTCCTCGAGGCGGTCCGCGGTCATGGGGCGGAAGGTGCCGAGGCCCACGTGCAGGCGCACGGGGTGCCAGCCGCAGCCCTGGGCCAGGAGCGTGGCGATGAGCTCGGGCGTGAAGTGCAGGCCCGCCGTGGGCGCCGCCACCGCCTCGCCTTCCCGGGCGGCGAAGACGGTCTGGTAGCGGGTCTCGTCCTCGTCCTCGGCCAGGTGGTCGATGTAGGGCGGCAGGGGCAGGCGACCGATG
>CAIRAS010000295.1 GCA_903876615.1 uncultured Holophagaceae bacterium | reverse complement strand
GGTTGGTGACGATGCAGCTCGGTACCACGTTGCCGGAAGCACCCGCCGTGAAGGTGATGCTGGTCGTCCCAGCACCGGCTGTGATCGCGCCGCCCGTGATGGTCCAGGCGTAGGTGCTGTTGGTCTGAGCACTGATGCTGGCGGTGTAGCCCGCCTGGGAGGCCGTCACATAGGCCGGGGTCGTGACCGTCGGCGTGGTCGGCGCCGCCACGATGGTGCTGCTCGCCGTGCCATTGGAGGACGTCGTGCTGGCCTGGTTGGTGACACTACAGGTCAGGGCCACCGAGCCGGAGGCGCTGGGGGTGAAGGTGATGGAGACGGTCCCGGCACCGGCGGTGATCGTGCCGCCCGTGATGCCCCAGGTGTAGGTGCTGTTGCTCTGGGCGCTGATGCTGGCGGTGTAGCCCGCCTGCGCGGCCGTCACGTAGGTCGGCGCCGCGATGGTCGGCACGGTCGGGGCCGCGACGATGGCGCTGGTGCCCGTCCCGGCGGTGGAAGCGGTGCCGGCCTGGTTGGTGACGATGCAGCTCGGTACCACGTTGCCGGAAGCACCCGCCGTGAAGGTGATGCTGGTCGTCCCAGCACCGGCTGTGATCGCGCCGCCCGTGATGGTCCAGGCGTAGGTGCTGCCCGTCTGGGCGCTGATGCTGGCGGTGTAGCCCACCTGCGCGGCCGTCACGTAGGCCGGGGTCGTGACCGCCGGCGTGCTCGGCGCCGCCACCGCCGTCACCGTGGTGGTGCTCGTGACCGCGGCGTTGTCCACCGAGGTCGCCGTGATCGTGTAGGGGCCGCCTGCTGTGGCTGGGGCCGTCCAGGTCGAACCCGAGAAGCTGCCGCCCGTGGCCGTCCAAGTCAGAGTGTTTGTCGCGCCGCCCGTGGCGGTCGCGCTGTAGACCGTGATGGTGCTCACGGTCTTCGTGGTCTCAGCGGGGGTCACCGCGCCCACCGACACCGTCTGCACCGTGCCGGCCGCAGTGGCGGTCGCCTGGGTGCTGGCTGTGTTCGTCACCGTCAGGTAGTAGGTCTTGCTGGTGGTGAAGCCACTTCCCTGGACCCCGATGGCAGTCCCGGAGGTGGCGTTGCTGGAGATGTCAGATCCGCCCGCGGTCGTCCCCACCACCGCCGTCCCGCCCGTGAAGGTCGGCGTCACCGTGACGGTGGTCGCACCATAGGCCGGGGTGGCGTTGCTGATGGCCAGGCTGGCCGTCGGAGCCGCCACCACCGTCACCGTGGTGGTGTTCGTGGCTGAGGCGTTGTCCACCGAGGTCGCTGTGATCGTGTAGGGGCCTCCGGCCGTGGCCGGGGCCGTCCAGGTCGAACCCGAGAAGCTGCCGCCCGTGGCGGTCCAAGTCACGGTGTTTGTCGCGCCGCCCGTGGCGGTGGCGCTGTAGACCGTGGTGGTGCTCACGGTCTTGGTGGCAGCGGCGGGCGTGACCGCGCCGACCGAAACGGTCTGGGGCGTCGCGGGCCCTGTGTTGGCACTTGCCGTGGCAGCGGGAGTCGCAGTGTTGGTCACCGCCAGGTAGTAGGTCCGGGTGGCAGTGAAACCGCTGCCCTGGACTGCAAGGGCAGTACCAGAGGTCGCAGAGGAGCTGATCTCGTTCCCGCCAGAAGTCGTGCCGACCACCGCCGTCCCGCCCGTGAAGGTGGGCGTTACGGTGATGTTCGTCGCACCGTAGGCCGGGGTCGCACTGCTGATGACGATGCTCGCCGTCGGTGCCGCGACGACCGTCACGGTGCAGGAGGTGGTGGCCGTGGTGCCAGCGGCATTCGTGACGGTCAGGGTGAAGGTATAGGTTCCCGTCGTCAGGGTTCCGGTGGCGACGCCCGTCCCGGAGGTGGCCGAGGCCGCTAGGGTGCCGGAGC
>CAIRAS010000294.1 GCA_903876615.1 uncultured Holophagaceae bacterium | reverse complement strand
CGGGGCTTCGGCGTCTTCGAGCCCCGCCCCCGCAAGCGCGGCATGGGCCGGAACATCAAGACCGGCGCCAGCGTCCAGATCCCCAAGGGCAAGAGCATCCGCTTCAAGCCGGGGAAGGACCTGCGCGAGATCATCGTGAAGTAGACTCTCAATGCTGCGCATTGAGAGATAAGAAAAAGCAAGGGACACTACCTGGATGGACGAAGCCTGCCGTCGGCCTGAGATCACTTATCCTTTTCGCGTTCCGATGAAGATCATCGGGCGGCAGGAGGAACTGCGGCCCGAGATGGTGATGCAGGCGATCCTGGCCCACCTGGGGCCCCAGTCCGAAGGCGACGAGCAGCACCAGTCCACCTGCAAAGGCTCCTTCATCAGCTACACCTTCTGGGTCACCCTGCCCGACGCCCAGGCCGAGACCCCCCTGCGGGAGGCCATCCAGAAGCTGCCGGGTGTGGTGATGCAGCTTTGAGGGGTGGGTTCCGACACTTTGCCGTTCTTCTGAAAATCGCTGCGCGATTTTCACTGGTAAAAGCAAGGGCGGCCTAAAAAGGGTGGGGTTTCCAGGCAGTCGCTCTGCTGAAAATCGCGCAGCGATTTTCTATCACACGGGCGCAGCCCGTGTGCAGGAACGAGTGCCTGTTAGGGCCGCAAAGTCCCCATCATCCGGGGATACGGGATGGTCTCGCGGACGTGGGGCAGCTTGCACATCCACGCCACGGCGCGCTCGAGGCCCATGCCGAAACCGGCGTGGGGGACGCTGCCGTACTTGCGGACGTCCAGGTACCACTCGTAGTCGGCCCGGGTGAGCTCATGGTGCTCAATCTGGTCCAGCAGGTACTGCAGGTCGCTGGCGCGCTCGCCGCCGCCGATGACCTCGCCGTAGCCTTCCGGGGCCAGCAGGTCGGCGCCCAGGGCCAGGCGGGCGTCCACGGGATCCGGCTCCATGTAGAAGGCCTTGAACGCCTTGGGGAAGCGGTGCACCCAGAGGGGCCGGTCCGTGGCGTTCATGAGGATGGTCTCGTCGTCGTTGCCGAAGTCCTCGCCCCATTGGATGTCGCTGCCCAGGGTCTTGAGCTTGTCCACGGCCTCGGTGTAGGTCATCCGATCAAAGGTGGTGTTGAGGGCCAGCTCCAGGGGCGCGGTGTCGCGCTCCAGGATCTTCAGCTCCTCCTGCCGGCCTTCCAGCACCCGCTGGATGAGGAACTTGGTCATGCGCTCGCCCAGGACCATGACGTCTTCCAGGTGGGCGAAGGCCACCTCGGGTTCCACCATCCAGAACTCGGTGAGATGGCGGCGGGTCTTGCTCTTTTCGGCCCGGAAGGTGGGGCCGAAGCAGTAGACCTTGCCGAAGGCCGCGATGCCGGGTTCCTGGTAGAGCTGCCCCGACTGGCTGAGGAAGGCCGTGCCCTCGTGGAAGTACTCGGTGCCGAAGAGGGTGCTGGTGCCTTCGCAGGCGCTGGGGGTGAGGATCGGCGCATCCAGCAAGGTGAACCCGTCGCTGTCGAAGAAGTCCCGGATGCCCTTCACCAGGGTGTGCCGGATGCGGAGGATGGCCCACTGCCGCCGGCTGCGCAGCCACAGGTGCCGGTTCTCCATGAGGAACTCGGTACCGTGCTCCTTGGGGGTGATGGGGAAGTCGGTGCTGCCCCCGATGAGTTCCAGGGACTTCACCAGCAGCTCGGGCTGCCCGGTCTTCGGGTGCTGCTGCACCACACCGGTAAGCGCGATGGCCGATTCCTGCGTGAGCTTGCCGGCCAGTTCGTAGGCAGCCGGGTCGGCCTCGGCGGCCCCCACCACGCACTGGACGAAGCCGGAGCCATCCCGCAGCTCGATGAACCGGGTCTTGCTGGTGCGGGCATTGCGGACCCAGCCCCGCAGCCGGACGGTCTCGCCGATCTGGCCGGCGAGGAATCGGACTTCGGTGAAGGGGGTGACGCTCACGGGGCCTCCTGGGCCAAACCCCTATTGTGACCGGGGATCGGCGTCGGCTCCAGGGCTTGTCTCCCCCGGAGGGGTTAGACGCCCCGGAACTTCCCGGAGATGGCCACCTGCATGCCCTTCAGGTGGGCCATGACCCGCTCCAGCTTCTGGCGGGCAATGTCCTGGAACTGCATGAGCTGAATGAGCGCAAAGACGGTGTTCTGCATCTCCTGGTTGGTGGCTTCCAACTCGGCGATGGCCCCCTCCTGGCCCCTCAGCTTGCCCAGTCCCGCCTCCTGCTTCAGGCGGCCGATGCCTTGGAAGACCTTGTCCGTGCTTGCCAACATGGTTTCCACCCGCTCGAGAACCTTGGCCATCTCCTGCTCGGTGTAGTTGACCGAGGATTCAATCTGGGGAATCACCCGGTGCTCGTCCTTGTCCTTGGTCGGCGCCATGTCGATGAGCCGGCGGAGGTCGTCGTCAAGCCGCTCCTCCAGGCTGCGGGTGGCGAGGGCCTCCCGGCCCTGGGTGCGCCCCGGCCCCAGGTTGGCGATCAGGGCCGCGTCCAGCAGTGTAATGACCCGCTCGCCCTGGACGATAAAGCCTTCAACCCAGGCGCCGCCGAGTCCGGCCAGGATGGGGCTGGCCTGGACGAGGTCCTCCTCGGCCACCGTCAGCACGGCATCCACGGCATCCACCAGCAAGCCGGTGGCCGAACCAGCCAGGTCCAGGACCAGGATGGTGGGAATTTGAGAGGCCTCCAGCGGAGGCATGGACATGCGCTCCCGCAGGCTCATTACGGGGACCACCCGGCCTCGGAGGTCGAGGATTCCCTCCACGGCCTTCGGCATGTGGGGCAGCCGGTTCAGCTCCCGGAGGGGGGTGATCTCTGCCACGTGGCGGAGGGGGATGCCATACGTCCGCTCGTTCAGAACGAAGGTCATGAACCGGTGCTGGACGGACCCTTGGCCCACGGCGCGGGCCGGAGACGTCGGAGCGGCGCCAGGGTTCACACGGCCTCCTGGACAGCGAGGTGCAGGAGCTCGGCGGGATCCAGGATCAGGACTACGCCGCCATCACCCATGATGGAGGCGCCGCTGAGGCCTGGCAGGGCAGCGAGGTAGGGCGCCAGAGGCTTGATGACCACTTCCTGCCGGCGCACGAAGGCGTCCACGATGATGCCCATGCGCCGCCCGGAGGCGGAGACCACCACCACGGACAGGCCCTCCGACTCGGCCTCGCGGTCCACCGGTGCTTTGGACTTCAGCAGGTGCTGAAGGCGGCTCACGCCCAGCACCTCCCCGCGCAGGTTGATGGCCTGGCGGCTGGTGAGGTGCGACACGCTCTCGAGGGGCACGATGAGGGTCTCCTCGACGGCGGTGCCCGGGATGGCGAAGACCTGGCCGCCGCTCTTCACCAGCAGGGCGTCGATGATGGCCAGCGTCAGGGGGAGCTTGATGGTGAAGACCGAGCCCTTGCCTACCGTCGAGCGGATGCCCACCCGGCCGTTGAGCTTGCGGACGTTGGAGCGCACCACGTCCATGCCGACGCCGCGGCCCGAAATGTCGGTCACCTGGGCGGCCGTGCTGAAACCCGGCGCGAAGATGAGCTCGATGATCTCGTCATCGGGCATGGCCTCGGCCCGGTCTGCGGTCAACAGGCCCTTCTCGATGGCCTTGGCGCGGATGACCGCCGGGTCAATGCCCTTGCCGTCGTCCTCGATCTCGACCACCACGCTGTCGCCTTCGTGGCGGGCGCGCAGAATCACCGTGCCGGTCTCGGACTTGCCCGCCTT
>CAIRAS010000293.1 GCA_903876615.1 uncultured Holophagaceae bacterium | reverse complement strand
CTCATCATCACCAGCGCCGGCAAGAAGGTGGCCCCCCAGCCCATCGAGAACATGCTGAAAGAGGACAAGTACATCTCCCAGGCGGTCCTGATCGGCGACCAGCGGAACTTCATCAGCGCCCTGATCGTACCCAACTTTGATGGCCTGATCCGCTGGGCCGGGTACAAGAAGATCCCGTTCACCACGCCCAGTGAGCTCATCCAGAACCCGCTGGTGCTCGCGAAGATGGCCAGCCGACTGGAGCGGATCAACCAGCACCTGTCGAACTTCGAGCGCGTGAAGAAGTTCACGCTCCTGGCGGAGGAAATGACCCTGGAAGGCGGCCAGTTGACCCCCTCCCTCAAGGTGAAGCGCCGGATCGTCAACCAGCTGTATGCCAGCCAGATCGAGGGCATGTACGGCGCCTGAAGGCCGGATCACCCCTCTGTCTCAACACCCGTTCTGGTAGCCTAGCGATCATTCCCGCTCAGGAGGATCGTCGTGCGTGCCCCCCTTGCCCTTCCCTGCCTCCTGCTCTGCCTGGCCGCCCTCGGCTGCCGCGCCCCGCAGGATCTGACGCCGGCGAAGGTACAGGCGCAGGGGTCAGCCTGGTTGATCACCCCCAGCGGCCTCGGGATCCTGGACCTCGCTCCCGGCACCGGGCCTTCACCCACCCTCGGCCAGAGCTGCACCGTGGAAGTGCTGGGCTGGATCGAGGAGAAGGGCGGGAAGGGCCGCCTCATCCTGGATACCCGCAAGCGGGGCTTCCCAGCCAAGTTCCCCCTGGGCGTAGGCCGCGTGATCAAGGGCTGGGACGAGGGCCTCGCCACCATGAAGAAGGGCGGCAAGCGGCTCCTGAGGGTCCCGCCCGCGCTGGGTTACTCCCCCCGCGAGGCGAAGGAGGACATCCCGCTCGGGGCGAACCTGCTGTTTGAATTTGAACTCATCGACATCCGCTAGCTCCGAAGCACCCCCTCCAGGTTCCCGTGGCCCCGTCCGCTCCTCCGCCCCATGACCCGAACCGCCGGCAGTCGATACCGCTGGCGGGTCGCCTGGGGCAGAACCGGCCCCTCCTGCGGTCCTATCTGGCGGTGGGGGCGGTCATCGTCATCATCGAGTTCACGATCATGGTGCTCCTGGAGCCCCTGTTCGGGACCAATCACCTAGCCATGGCCTTCTTCGACTCAGGCACCCTGATCCTGGTGGCGGGACCAGTCATCTACTACCTGCTGGCCAAGCCCATGGCCCAGGGCCTCTACGAGAAGGCCGAGGCCGAGCGAGCCCTCCAGGCTGCGGAAGCCACCAACCTCCTCCTCCGCCATGATGCCGAGCAACGGCTCCAGACCGAGGTGCGAGAGCGGACGAGGGCCGATGCCCGCATCCAGTTCCAGGCCCGGATCCTCGCGGTGGTGCAGCAGGCCGTGGTGGCCACGGGCAAGGGCGGCGTGATCCTCTACTGGAACCGGTTCGCCGAGTGGCTGTTCGGGTGGTCCGAGGACGAGATCCGGGGCCAGACGCTGGCCAAGGTCACCGGCTTCACCGCAGAGGCCGCGCGGACCGGGCTGTCCGGCATTGGCGCGGTCAAGGGCTGGGCCGGGGAGGTCCGGGCCTGCCGCCGGGATGGCTCCACCTTCCCGGCCTACCTGACCTGCTCGCCCATCTGGCGCGAGGATGGCTCCATCGCCGGATTCGTTTACACCTTCATTGACATCACCGAGCGGAAGAGCGCCGAGACGGCCCTCCAGGACTCCGAGGCGAAATACAGCACCGTGGTGGAGAACTCCCCCACGGGGGTGTTCATCTACCGGAACGGCAAGCTCGTGTTCGGCAACCAGCGCTTCTTCCAGATGGTGGGGCGCTCACTCAAGGATATGACCACCATGGAGGTGGCCGACATCGTTCATCCCGAGGACTGGCCCGGGGTGAGCGAACTCTTCCGGCAGCGACTGGCGGGCCAGGGGGCGACCCAGGACTACGAATGCCGGATCATCAACGCCCGCGGCGAGGTGCGCTGGATCGCCGGCCGGAGCGCCCTGATCCGCTATGACGGTGAGCCGGCCCTGCTGGGCAACATCCAGGACATCACGGAGCGCCACACGGCGGAGGAGGCCCTGCGCAACTCCCAGGCGGCCCTCCATCGGCTGAGCGGCCGGCTCATGTCTGCCCAGGAGGGCGAGCGCCGGCGGGTGGCCCAGGAGCTTCATGACAGCATCGGGCAGTCCCTCAGCGCCGTGAAGTTCATGGTGGAGCGGGCTCTGGATGAGCAGGATGAGGTCGGCCAGGCCCTCGACCGGGGCAAGACCCTTCAGGCGGTGGTCCCCGTGATCCAGGGCGCCGTGGAGGAAGTCCGCCGGATCTCCATGGCCCTGCGCCCCACGACCCTGGACGACCTGGGCCTGCTCGCCACCATCGCCTGGTTCACGCGGGAGTTCCAGGTCACCTACCCCCACTTGGAGGTGGTCCGCCTCATCGAGGTGGAGGAGTTCGAGGTGCCAGACTCGCTCAAGACGAACATCTTCCGCATCCTCCAGGAGGCCATGAACAATGCGGCGAAATACAGCCAGGGGAAGACCGTCACAGTGATCCTCAGGCAGGTCCTCGGCGACCTCCAGCTGATGGTCGTGGACGACGGCATCGGCTTCAATACCGATGAGCGCCGGACGCCCGACCTCGCGGGCGGCTTCGGTCTGGTCTCCATGCAGGAGCGGGCTGAGCTCTTCGGCGGGTCCCTGATCGTCACCTCGACCCCGGGCGAGGGCACCATGATTCTCGCTCGCTGGCCGCAGTCCGAGGAGACTAGCTCGTGACCAGGCCCTTCTCGATGGCGTAGGTGGTCAGGGCGGACACCGTGTGGAGGTTCAGGCGGTCCATGAGGTTCGCGCGGTGCTTCTCCACCGTCTTGGGGCTGATGCAGAGATACTCGGCAATATCCTTGGTCCGGTAGCCTTCGGCGATGAGCTTCAGCACCTCCCGCTCCCGGGTGGACAGGTCGTCGAAGCTGAGGCGGATCGGCTTCCCGTCCCGGGAGCCCAGGTAGCCAGATACCACCGTGCCCGCGATGGCGGGGCCCAGGTAGCGCTCGCCGTTCATGACACTCCGCACGGCGAGGGTCAGTTCGGAGGCAGAGGAGTCCTTCAGCACGTAGCCGTCGGCTCCGGCCTGCAGCGCCGTGAACACGTAGTCTTCGGTCTTGTGCACGGTCAGGACCAGCACCTTGGTGTGGGGGCTGACTCGCTTGATCTCCTTGAGGGCCTCCAGGCCGTTGGACCGGGGCATGGAGAGGTCCAGCAGGATCAGGTCCGGGTTGAGCTCCTGGACGGCCCGGACCGCCTCCCGGCCATCGGTGGCCTCACCCACCACCTCCAGGTCCGGGCGGGCACTCAGCAGGGCCTTCAGCCCCTCCCGGAGGATGGTGTGGTCCTCCGCGATCACCAGCCTGTGCTTAGGTTCCGAGGTCATCAAGGGGCTCAATTCAGGTGCGTTTGTCCAGCGAGGATAGCCGTCTTTCGGCCTCTTTGCCCAGGGGCATACCTGTAAAGAACCACTGTAGCGGGTCCGCGGGTTGGATAAAACAAATGTCAGCACAAGGAGTCCCCCGGTTGGCTGCGACCTCCAAGGCGACCTTCCCGGGGGGATTTCCGCCGACCACCCGGTAGAATCGGGTCTCCTTGGAAGGAAGTCCCCATGGCCCGCCTGCCTCTGCTGCTCTCGTTCCTGCTGGCCACGGGCCTCGGTGCCATCCCCCCGAAGCCGGCCGCCAGCCCCAAGGCGCCGGTGCCCAAGGGCAGCTGTGCCGTGTGCGGGATGTACGTGGCGAACTTCCCCGACTGGGCCGCGGTGGTCACCTTCAGGGACGGCGGCCAGGCCTGGTTCGACGGCCCCAAGGACCTCTTCACCTACCTGCTGGACCTGAAGCGCTACGCACCCAAACGGGCGGCAGGCGACATCGCCAGCATCCAGGTGAAGGACTACTACGCCCTCAAACCCACCGACGCCCGGAAGGCCTCCTTCGTGCTCGGCAGCGACGTCATGGGCCCCATGGGCAAGGAGCTGGTGCCCTTTGGGACGGAGGCCGGAGCCCGGGACTTCCTCAAGGATCACCACGGCAAGAAGGTGCTGGGCTACGCGGAAATCAACCTGGGCACCCTGAAGGACCTGGAGTGACGGCTATCCTGGGACGGGATACCCACCCGAGGTCCGCCTGATGCGCAAGTCCACCCTCTGCCTGGCCGTCACCGGCGCCCTCTCGGCGCTGTTCCTGGCCATGCTCATCCACGCCCGGGTCCAGGAGCGCAGCGCAGCCTTGCGGCGCCAGCCCAGCGCCGAGCTGGTGAAGCGGCTGGGACTCACGGACCTCTGCCTCTTCACCGAGGCACGCTACACCCGGCATCCCGCCATGGCGGATCGCCACGCGGCCTTCCAGGATCACCCCATGGCCCTGGACCACTTCCCCTCCGGCTCCCTCCTCGCCCCGCCCGCCTTTCCGAGTCCCCATGCGCCCCCCCCTCCAGCGGTACCGGAACATCCTTGATTTCGCCCTCTCGTCGCTGCTGCGGCGGAAGGGACGGAACCTTGCCCTGATCAGCGTCTACACGCTGGTGGTGTTTGTGATCGCCTCCCTGGTCTTCTTCGTCCAGGCCCTGAAGCACGAGGCCCACGAGCTGCTCGCCCTGGCGCCGGACATGGTCGTGCAGCGCATGGTGGCAGGCCGCCACGATCCCGTGCCCCTGGCCCAGGTGGAGGCCATCCGCAGCATCCGCGGGGTGGACGAGGTGCAGCCGCGCCTCTGGGGCTACTACTACGACCCGGTCTTCGGCGGAAACCTCACCGTGCTGGCCACGGAAGACGCGGCCCTGGCCCCGGACGCGATCTGGATCGGTGAGGGCGTCGCCCGCAGCATGCGGGTCAAAGAGGGCGACCTGATTCCCCTGCGCGGCTACGACGGCCAGTCCACCCTCTTCAGCATCCAGAAGGTCCTGCCCGAGTCCTCGGAGCTGGTCTCTTCGGACCTCGTCCTCATGGCGCCGAAGGATGTCCGGGCCCTCTTCCACTTTCCCGAGGGGCTCGCCACCGACCTGGCGATCCAGGCGGGCAATCCCCGCGAGCTGCCCACCATCGCCGCCAAGATCGTCGAGCTCTACCCCGATTCCCGGCCCATCCTGAAGTCAGAGATTCTGCGCACCTATGAGGCGGTCTTCGACTGGCGCGGGGGGCTCATGGTCGTGGTCCTTGGCTCGGCGGTGCTGTCCTTCATCATCTTCGCCTGGGACAGGGCCACGGGACTCTCCGCCGAGGAGCGCAAGGAGATCGGCATCCTCAAGTCCCTGGGCTGGGAGAGCGCCGACGTGCTGCTGCTGAAGTTCTGGGAGGGCACGGTCATCTCCGTGACTGCCTTCCTGACCGGCGTCCTGCTGGCCTACGCCCACGTCTTCTTCTTCTCGGCCTCGCTCTTCGAGCACGCCCTGAAGGGCTGGTCCGTGCTGTTCCCCCACTTCCGGCTCAGCCCCGCGCTGGACGGCTACCAGCTCACGGTCCTCTTCTTCCTCACGGTGCTGCCCTACACCGCCGCCACATTGGTGCCCTCCTGGCGCGCCGCCACGGTGGATCCCGACGCGGCCATGAGGTCCTGACCATGATCGAGCTCTCCCAGGTCGTCAAAACCTTCGAGGCCGGTCTGGCCACCCCCTTCACCGCGGTGGATGGCGTCACCCTCAGCATCCCCGCCGCCCGCCTCACGGTGCTCAAGGGACCCAGTGGCTCCGGCAAGACCACCCTGCTCACCCTCATCGGCTGCATGGCCCGGCCCACCTCGGGTCGGATCCACCTCCACGGCCTGGCCGCAGATGCCCTGCCCCACCTGGCCCCGGCGGAGGCCCTGGAGATCACGAGCCTGCCGGAGCGGTTCCTCACGGCCATCCGCCGCCGCACCTTCGGGTTCATCTTCCAGCAGTTCAACCTGGTCCGGGGCATCTCGGTCCTGGAGAACGTCCTGCTGCCCACCTACCCCACGGGCGAGGATCACCGCGCCGTGGAGGCCCGGGCCGTGGCGCGCCTCGAGAGCCTGGGCCTGGCGCGGCACCTCCGCTCCTCGGTGGACCGCCTCTCCGGCGGCGAGGCCCAGCGCGTCGCCATCGCCCGGGCCCTCATCAACGATCCCGCGGTGATCATCGCGGATGAACCCACGGCCCACCTGGACTCCCGACTCTCGGAGGACTTCATGGGCCTCATGAGCCAGTTCAAGGACGCGGGCAAGACCCTGCTCATCACCAGCCACGACCCCATCGTCTACGACTCCGCTCTGGCGGACCTGGTGGTCGAGATGCGGGATGGCCGGGTCGTGTCGGAAACATGATCCAGCACCCGGGCATCCTGGCCCTGCTCGTCGCCTCGGGCATCGTCAGCCTGCTGCTGGCCGCGGCGGGCTGGCAGGGCTTCCGGATCCTCCGGGGCTGGGACCTGCGCAGCGGCAGCGAAGTGCAGCTGGACCTGGAGCGGCGCACCTACCTGGTGTCCACGCTGGTGGCCAACGCCCTGCTGATCCAGATCCTGTCGCTGTTCCTGTTCATCTTCACGGCGGAGGGCCTGCACAACCAGTTCGTGGGCGCCATGTGTGCTGCCGGGTCCCTGGCGGTGAACGCCTACGGCTACCCCACTCTGCTGATGAAGGTCGCCACCTGCCTGCTGGCGGGCGTCTGGCTCATCCTCCACCGCGCGGACACCCAGGGCTATGACTACCCGCTGATCCGCCCGAAATACCTCCTGCTGCTGGTCCTGGTGCCCCTGGTGCTGACAGAGACCTGGCTGCAGCTGAGCTACCTCACGGGCCTGAAGGCAGACGTGATGACCTCCTGCTGCGGCAGCCTCTTTGGTCAGGGCCGCCAGGGCTTCGCGGCTGAGCTGGCAGGGCTGCCGCCGCGGCTGATGCAGCCCCTCTTCGGGGGCACCTTCGCGGCCCTGCTGGGGGCTGGCTTCCTGCTGCTGCGCTTCCGGCGGGGTGCTGGGCTGTTCGCAGGCATCAGTCTGGCCTTCCTGCTCGTGGCCGTGGCCGCGCTGATCTCCTTCTTCTGCCTCTACATCTACGAGCTGCCCACCCACCACTGTCCCTTCTGCCTCCTGAAGCGGGAATACGGCTGGGTGGGCTATCCCCTCTACGCGACCCTGCTGGGCGGCGCCATCGCCGGCCTTGGCGTCGGCGCCCTGGGCCTCTTCCGGAACCGGGAGAGCCTGGCGGCGGTGCTGCCGAACCTGCAGGCCCGCCTGGCCTGGAGCGCCCTGGTCCTGGCGGCCCTCTTCACCCTCATCGTTGGCGTCTGGATGGCCTTGTCACCGCTGCGCCTCTAGGCGCGGCTGCTGAGGTAGCGCCGCAGGGCCTCTTCGGTATCGGCGCGCTGAAGGCCGGCCCGCTTGGCCACGCGGATGGCCTCCTCCACTGGCACCCCCTTGTCGAGGACCAGCCAGGGGCACACCGCCGCGGCGGCCCGGTTGCCGTCGCCACAGTGGAAGAGCACCCGGGAACCCTTCGGGAGGTCCTTCAGGAAGCTGCGCAGGAAATCAAAATCGCCCGCGGGCGGGGCGGTATTGATCGCATAGCGGAGGTAGTGGATGCCCGCCTCCTGCATGCGGATCGACTCCGCCTCGCAGTTCAGGCTGGGCTCGCCATCCCGCCTCAGGTCCACCACGTGGGTGATGCGGTTCTTTTTCAGGGCGACGCAGGTCTCCTCGTTGGGAAGCCCCTTCAGCACAAAGACGCCCGGGCGCACCTCGACGGCGCGGGGGATGACGGAATCCTGAGCCTGGAGCATCAGGGCCGGGAGCAGCAGGAAAAGGGCACGGGACATGGAAACCTCCGCGACTTGGCCTGGCAGCCCAGGCAGGTTCGCAAAGACCACCGGCCGGGCCCCCCTTTCAGGGGCTGAACCAGAACCCGACTGGGCGGGTCTCCACACCCCAAACATAGGCCACAAGACGGCTTAAACAATGCCGATCCCGCAGAGCAGGCTCAGACCGTTCGTGAGAAAGCGGTCTTGGCGCCGAGCCCGGCCAGGTAGGCATCGAAGGGCTGCACCAGGTTGCGCACGAAGCGTCGGCCCAGCTGGGTGATGAAGATGCCCTCGGGGCGGAGTTCCACCGTGCCCTGGGGAATCTCCTCCCGCAGCTGTGTCACGGCTTCGGCAAAGAAGACCGGGCCGTCCAGGCCGAAACGCAGTTTCAGGTCGTCCCACCGCAGCTCGAAGTGGCCCATGAGGTGGTGGATCACCCAGCGCCGCAGCTCATCGTCCTCGGAGAGCCGGTGCCCCTTGTGGATGGCGAGGTGGCCCTCGGTGATGCTCCGCTCCCACTTGGCGAGGATCTTCTCGTTCTGGGCATAGACCCCGGCCACGTTGGAGATGGCGCTGGGGCCGAAGCCCAGCAGGTCCGAGCCCGCGGACACGGCGTAGCCCATGAAGTTGCGGATGAGGCGGCCCTCCAGTACGGCCTTGGCCATGGGGTCGCTGGGGTGGGCGAAGTGGTCCATGCCGATGGCCACGTAGCCCGCCTTCTCGAGCACTTCCGAGGCCAGCAGCAGCAGATCCAGGCGGGTCTCCGGCGTGGGCAGCGTCTCGGCGGGGATGCTGCGCTGGAAGGGCATGATGCTGGGCAGGTAGGCGAAGCCGTAGATGGCCATTCGGGAGGGCGAGAGCTCCAGCGTGGACTCCAGGGTACGCCGGAAGGTCTCCATGGTCTGGCCCGGCAAGCCGTAGACCAGGTCCAGGTTCACGCCTTCGAAGCCCAGCTCCCGGCACTGGCGCATGGCGTCCAGGGTGTGCTGCCAGGTCTGGCCGCGGGTGATGAGGGCCTGCACGCCTTCGTCCAGGTCCTGCACGCCGAAGGAGACGCGGTTGAAGCCCAGCCCCCGCAGGGTCGGCAGCTGGTCGGGCTCCAGGAAGGTGGGGTCCACCTCGATGGCGATCTCGGCCCCGGGCAGGAACTCGAAGCGCTCCTTGAACAGGTTGAAGGTCCGCGTCAGGTCAGCAGCCTTCAGATAGGTCGGCGTGCCGCCGCCCCAGTGCAGCTGCAAGACCTTGCGGCGCTCCTTGAGGTGGGCGCAGACCAGGTCCAGCTCCTGGGTCACCGCCGCCAGGTAGGCCTCCACGGGATCGTACTGGGGGCTCACCACCACGTTGCAGCCGCAGTAGGCGCAGCGGCGGGGGCAGAAGGGGATGTGTAGGTACAGCGACAGCGCCTCGTCCGGGCGGCCGTCGGCGCGGTCCAGGGCCGCGAGCACCTCGGTCTCGGGAAACGCCTCGGACCAGACCGGGGGCATGGGGTAGCCCGTGTAGCGCGGGCCGGGCCGGTCGTAGCGGCGGATCAGGTCGGCGAGCTGGCTCATGCCTTGACCTCGTCCAGGACCGCCTGCAGCACGGCAGGATCGGTCTCGGGAGTGAGCCCGTGGCCGAGGTTGAAGATGTGCGGGTGCCCCTTCATGACGTCCACGATGGCCCGGGCCTTCCGGCAGGCGGTCTCGGGGCCTGCCAGCAGGGCGATGGGGTCCAGGTTGCCCTGGAGCACCATCTTCGGGAAGCGGCGCCGGGCCTCGGCCATGGGCACCTGCCAGGGCACCGCCAGGCCTTTGCAGGACAGCTGGTTCAGGGCGTCCGGCAGGTAGCCCGTGCGGGCGAAGAAGAGCGTGGGGGCCGCCGTCACCTGGGACAGGGTGCGCTCCACCGCAGGCAGGGCGAACTCGGCATAGTCCTGGGCATCCAACTCGCCGGCCCAGGTGTCGAAGAGCTGCACGCCCTGGGCGCCGGCGCCAATGTGGAGGTTGAGCAGGCGGGCGGCGGCGTCCGCCAGCTTATCCAGCCACTTGCGGGCCAGGACGGGATCGTGGTGCAGGAAGGCCTTGGCCTTGGACCAGCTCTTGCTGCCCTTCCCCTCGATGCCGTAGGCCAGGAGCGTCCAGGGCGCTCCCGCGAAGCCCAGCATGGTGACCTTCTCCGGCAGCTGGCTCTTCACCTTGCGGATGGCGGCCTGCACGGGATCGAAGATGGACTCGTCCAGGGGCCGGTTGATGTCGATCTGGTCCAGGGTCTTCCCGATGCGTGGGCCGCCCTCGGGGATGGTCACCTCGCAGCCCAGGGCGTCGAGGATCACCAGGATGTCGCTGAAGATGATGGCGCCGTCGATCTG
>CAIRAS010000292.1 GCA_903876615.1 uncultured Holophagaceae bacterium | reverse complement strand
GCCCTGCAGGCGGCCATGGAGGGCTACCGCGTGGTGACCATGGACGAAGTCGCCGACCAGGGCGACATCTTCGTCACCTGCACCGGCAACCTCCGTGTCATCACCCACGACCACATGGCCCGCATGAAGCACAACGCCATCGTCTGCAACATCGGCCACTTCGACAGCGAGATCGATGTGGCGAGCCTCGAGAAATACCAGTGGGAGCAGATCAAGCCCCAGGTGGACCACGTGATCTTCCCCGATGGCCACCGCATCCTCCTCCTGGCCAAGGGCCGGCTGGTGAACCTGGGCTGCGGCACGGGCCACCCCAGCTACGTCATGTCCTCATCATTTGCCAACCAGACCCTGGCGCAGATTGAGCTGTGGACCAAGCAGGGCCAGTACGCCGTGGGCGTCTATACCCTGCCCAAGCACCTGGACGAGCAGGTGGCGCGCCTGCAGCTGCAGACGCTCAACGCCCGGCTCACCACCCTGCGCCCCGAGCAGGCCAGCTACATCAGCGTGCCCGTGGAAGGGCCCTACAAGGCGGATCAGTACCGCTACTAGCATTCAGCCTTTGCTGAAACGCGACGCGTTTCAGACAGCACGGCGCCGCGAGGCGCCGTGCTTGTTTTTTGGCCGCCGATTCCGTCAGGGGGTCAGCTCGGCATCTCCGTGGGCAAGGGCATGACGTTCTGCGGAACATCGATGGCCTTGAGCACCGCGTGGCGCGTGACGGCCTCGCAGTCCAGCTGCGGGGTCTGGGTGAAGTGGCCGGCGCTGAGGTCCGAGCGGACCTTGGCCAGCACCTTGGTGCGGGACAGGTGGTTGCCGCTGGCCCTGGCCTCCCGGCAGAACTGCCAGGTGAAGGCGCCATGCCAGTCGCCCCGGATGAAGGCATCCGCGGCGGTCTGGCTCTCCTTGCAGGCGGTCCAGAGGATGTGGTGGAACAGGCCCTTTTCCAGCAGCTTCTGGTGGGCCGGCCGGGCGCGACGGAACTCGATGTCGCGGAAGGCATCGACGGAGGGCGGGGGCAGGTAGCGGGGCCTGCGGTCCATGAGCAGGTCCGCGGCCTTCAGGCCGGCGCCGCTGTGGCAGGTGTCCAGGAAGACCTCCAGCAGAACACTGGACGGCAGCCGCACCAGCAGGTCGTGCAGCTCGTCGTCCACGATCAAGTGATCGCGGTCCCACTGGCTGCCGAGGGGGGCCAGATCGTAGGGGCAGAAGGCCTCGTCGGCCCGGTCGAACTCGTCGAGGTTGAGGTCAGGCACCTGGGTGCCATGGCCGGAGAAGCTGAAGACCAGGTGGTTGAACCGGCCAGCCAGGGCGCCATCCACCATGCGCTTCAGCTCGCGCAGGATGTTGACTTTGGTGGCGGCCTGATCCGTCAGCAGGGTGATCTCGGAATCTTCGAAGCCCAGGACTTCCTTCAGCAGCGACACCATGTCCAGCGCGTCGTTGACGCAGCCGTTGAGGTTCGCGGCCGGGAAGTGCTGGTACTGGTTGATCCCGACGCAAAGCGCATTTCGATGGAGCATGGGAATCCTCCCAGGACCCCGCCACGCGGTCCGGGCGGAGCGCGCAGAAGGCCCCTTGCGCGGGGTGTCAGGGGAACGGGCAGCGCCTGCCCGTCAGAAATGACAGGACATCCGACGCATCGGCGGAGGACTGCGGCAGACAACGCACATCCCGGCGGACTCCACCCCCAACCATAGGCCGGCAGGGAGGCGGGTCAAGCAGGGGCGGGCTTGTACGTGGTAAATTAAGTCCCAGGAGAGACCATTCCCATGGCCGAAGAGAAGAAGGAAGGTTGGCTGAACCTGCTGGCCCTGACCACCGTGATCCTGGCCGTCTGCGCGACCCTGGCTACGTTCAAGGGCGGCGGGCACTCCACCAAGGCTGTGCTCAGCCAGAGTCAGGCTTCGGACCAGTGGGCCTACTACCAGGCCAAGGGCATCAAGGGAAACCTCTACGAGGTGGAGGCCATGCGCCTCAAGCGGGAGCTGGAACTGGCGCCCCGGGCCGCCGTGCCGCTGCTGGAAAAAAGCCTGGCCGACGTCGAGAAGAAGGTGATCAAGTACGACACGGAGAAGGTCGAGATCCAGAAGGTGGCCCGCGGCTTCGAGGACACCAAGGCCTCGGCCCAGAAGCACGGGGCGGCTTTCGGACTGGCGGTGATCTTCCTCCAGATCGCCATCCTGCTCTCCTCCATCGCTGCCCTGCTGAAGAAGAAGCCCGTCTACTACCTGGGCCTCCTGGTGGGCCTCGTGGGCCTCGTCTACTTCGCCAACGGGTTCCTGCTCTTCCTGCCCGCCTGATGTGGGCCCTGACGGTCGCCGCCATCATCGAGCGGGACGGCCGCTTCCTGGTCGTGGAGGAGACCGACGGGGTCTCCCCCTACCGGGTCTTCAACCAGCCCGCGGGCCACGTGGAACCCGGCGAGTCCGCCCTGGCGGCGGTGGTGCGTGAGACCCGCGAGGAGACCGGCCTGGATTTCACGCCCGAGGCTCTGGTGGGGATCTATCCGCTGCGAGCCGCCAACGGAAGGGACTACTTCCGCATGTGCTTCACGGGCACCGTGCCGGCGGAGGCCGTGGCGGCCCCGGAGGATCCCGCCATCTTCGCCTGTCACTGGCTCACCCGGGCGGAGCTGGCCGCGGCGCCCCTGCGGTCGGGGCTGGTGCTGCGGTGTCTGGATGAAGCCCTGGCGGGCCGCCGCTTCCCCCTGGGCCTGCTGGCCGAGGTGCGCACCGAGCGCTGAGGCGGGGTTTTTGCCGTTACTGATTCAATGAAAAAAGATCACCACCAAGGCACCAAGACACCAAGAACTGCAGAACCCTACACCTAGTATTTTCCTGGTGCCTTGGTGGCTAAGCCTTTTCGTCCTTTATTGATTACGGATTACTATCACGGCCCCTCGGGCTCCAGCAGGTTGGGCAGCTCCTGGAAGCCCTGGCTGAGGGCCTTGGCCCAGCTGTCGGAGATGGCGGAGAAGCGGGCGTCGGTGCGCTCAATGCGCCGGTGGATCCGGAAGGTGAGGGCATCCTTCTCGATCATGGCCAGGTCCAGGGGCATCCCCACGGAGAGGTTGCTGCGGATGGTGGAGTCCATGGAGACGCAGACGGCCTTCATGGACTCTTCGAGGGAGCTGGTGGGGGTGATGACCCGGTCCAGGATGGGCTTGCCGTACTTGTGCTCGCCCAGCTGGAAGTAGGGGGTGTCGTCCGTGGCCTGGATGAAGTTCCCGGCGGTGTAGATCAGGAACAGCCGGTGCTTGCCGCCCTTGCGCTGGCCTGCAACCAGGAGGGTGGCGTCGGCGTCGGCGCCCTGCTCGATGATGGCCTTGCGATGGACCTCCTGCATGCGCCGCATCTCGGCGCCCACGATCTCGGCCACCTCGAACATGCTCTCGACGTTCATGATGGAGCGGAAGGCGGGATCCCGGTCACCCTTCTGGATGCCGTGCTTGATGCGGGCGATGACGCCCTGGGTGATGGAGAGGTTGCCCGAGCAGAGCAGGGCAATGACCCGCTCCCCGGTCTTTTCGAAGGTCACCATCTTGGTGAAGCGGGAGATATTGTCCATCCCGGCATTGGTCCGGGTATCGGCCAGGAGCACCAGCCCCTCGGCCACCCGCAGGCCCACGCAATACGTCATCGATCCGTTCCCTTCCTCGCTACTGCTGCTGTTGGACCTGCTGGGACCCACTCGGGGCCGCCAGAGAGATCATGACATCAGCCTGGATTCCGATCTCGGTGGTGCCGTAGACCGAGCCCCGGACCGGGGCGGCATCATGAGCATCAAGTCCTGAGCAGAGACGGACATACAGCTCTGTGACGCAGAGGCCGTTGGTGGCGTCGAAGCCGATCCAGCCCAGGCCATCCACCCAGGCCTCGGCCCAGGCGTGGGTCTCCCGCAGGGCGTGGCCGGCCTCGTCGGCCAGCAGGTAGCCGCTGACGTAGCGGGCGGGGATGCCCAGGCTCCGGGCGGCGCTCACAAAGAGGTGCGTGTGGTCCTGGCAGACCCCCCGGCCCAGGGCCAGGGCCTCGGCGGCGGAGGTGGCGGTGCTGGTGGCGCCGCTCTCGTAGAGGACGGCCTCACGCACCCGCGCCGACAGGGCGTGGAGGCGGGGGATGGGTTCCCGCTCGGTGAGGGAGCGGGCGAGGGCGAGGATCGTTGTATCCGGCTGGGTGAGTTTTGTCTGCCTCAGGAAGATGGGCAGGGGAGCTTCCTGCGAGAACCCCGAGACGATGCCGTGTCGCTCCTGGGTCGTCACGGTCCCCGAGGCCACAATCTCCATCTCGCTGAAGGCGCCCCGCCGATGGTAGAAACCCTCCCCGTCCCCGAAGGCATTGAGCGGAAACGCCGTCACCGGGGTCCCGTTCACGGTGACTTCCCAGGCCCGGGGCTGCTGGCTGTCCAGTCGGCCCGGTTGCAGGCGCAGCAGCAGGGAGACCTGGTTGGCTGGCGTCGCGTAGCGGTAGGTCGTCTGGTGGCGGATCGCGAGTTCCATGCTCTTCCTAGAAGTGGTACGAGTCGGCAATTTCACTGGCCAGGCGGTTGGTCAGCATGAGGCAGTGTTGCACGGACTCGTGCAGGCCCCGCTCGATGAAGACCCCATTCCGGCCGGCCTTGAGCAGGGCGAAGAGCTCATCGGCAGTCTCATGGCAGGCGGCCCGGGTGCCATGCTCCTTCGCCAGGCGCGCCAGGTGGGTCCGCATCTGGTCCACACAGAAGGCCACGGAGCGGGGGAAGGTGCGGTTCACCATGAGGAAGTCGACGATCTGGGCCGGGGTGTGCACGCCGCCGTAGACGTGGTGGTAGGCCCGGCTGCCGGAGAGGGCGTGGAGCACCGAGGTCCACTGGTAGTGGTCGCGGCCGCCGCCGACCACATCGGTCTCCGGCAGCAGGACGTAGTACTTCACGTCCAGCAGGCGCAGGGTCATCTGGGCCCGCTCGATGGCGCCGCCGATGCGGATGAAGTCATGCCCCGCATGGCGCATGAGGCCCGTCTCCATGGCGCCCTTGAAGACCGCGGTCCGGGTCTTTACCCAGTCGATGAGCACCGGCAGCTCCTGCACGGCCTCGGCCACGGTGCAGCCCTCGAAGTGGCGCCAGCTCATGTTGAGCGCCTCCCACATGTCCTGGGTGAGCTTGGTGCGCACGGAGCGGCCATTGGCCCGGGCCCGCACCAGGCAGGACTGGATCGAGGCGGCGTTCTCCGGATCGAGGAGGAGGATGCTGACCACATCCGCCTCGGTGACGGGGCCGCTCCCCTTCAGGAGGGACTCGCAGCCCGTGACCCGCAGGACCGAGCGCCACTCGTCGCGGTAGGCCGAGCCCGGGAGTACGGCCATGCGCTGGCCCATGGTGAGCAGGCGGGCAGTGGACTCGGCCCGCTCGAGGTAGCGGGCCATCCAGAAGAGGTTGTCGGCGGTTCGGCTCAGCATGGCCCTAATCCCTTAGAACCCAAGTGTCCTTGACGCCGCCGCCCTGGCTCGAGTTGACCACCAGGGAGCCCTCGGTGAGGGCCACGCGGGTCAGGCCTCCCGCGACCAGGCGCATGCGCTTGCCCACGAGGCAGTAGGGGCGGAAGTCCGCGTGCCGCCGGACCACGCCCGCTGCCCCCAGGGTGGGGACCGTGGACAGGTCCAGGGTGGGCTGCGCGATGAAGCCGCCGGGGTTGGCCCGGATGCGGTCGGCGTAGGCCGCGATCTCCGCCGCCGTGGACTTGGGGCCGATGAGCATGCCGTAGCCCCCGGAGCCGTGGACCTCCTTGGCCACCAGCTCGCTGAGGTGCTCCAGGACGTAGGCCAGGCCATCCTTGGTGCCGCACTGCCAGGTGGGGATGTTGGCCAGGATGGGCTCCTCGCCGAGGTAGAAGCGGATCATCTCCGGGACGTAGACGTAGATCGCCTTGTCGTCGGCGATGCCCGCACCGGGCGCCGAGCAGAGGGTGACACCGCCGGAGCGGTAGGCGTGGAAGAGCCCGGGCACGCCCAGGAGGCTGTCGGGACGGAAGGCCAGGGGATCCAGGTAGTCGTCATCAATGCGCCGGTAGATCACATCCACGGCCTTGGGTCCCGCCGTGGTCTTCTTCCAGACCCGGCCGTCCTCCACGAAGAGGTCCACGGGCTCGACCAGCTCGATGCCCATGAGATCCGCCAGGTAGCTGTGCTCGTAGTACGCGGAGTTGAGGGAGCCCGGCGTCAGCAGGACCACCACCGGGTCCCCCGTGCAAGCTGGCGGGGCGACCTCCTTGAGGGTCCTCAGCAGCTGCGCGGGGTAGTTGTCCACCGGGGTCACCCGGCCCCGGTTGAAGAGCTCCGGGAACATCCGGGTCATGATCTCCCGGTTCTCCAGCATGTAGGAGACGCCGGACGGCGTGCGGCAGTTGTCCTCCAGCACCTCGAAGGTGTCGGGCCCGGTGCGCACGATGTCGATGCCGACGATGTGGCTGTAGACCCGGCCCGGAGGATCAAAGCCGACCATCTCCGGCCGGAACGCCTCGTTCTGATAGACCAGCTCCTGGGGGATCAGTCCTGCCCGCAGGATCTCGCCGCGGTGATAGACGTCGTAGAGGAAGGCGTTGAGGGCCTGGGCCCGCTGGCGGATGCCCTGGTCCAGGCGCTGCCACTCCAGGCGGCTGAAGATGCGGGGCAGCAGGTCGAAGGGGATCAACCGCTCCGGGTCGCCGCCCTCGCCGTACACCGCGAACGTGATGCCAATGCGCCGGAAGATGGCCTCGGCCTCCTCCAGCCGACGGTGCAATCCCGTGACGCCGGTCTCGTCAATCCAGCGCTGCACCTCCGCGTAGCAGTCGCGGACAGAGCCTGCTGGATCGTGCATCTCGAAGAACGACATGGCGCCTCGACCGGGAATCTGATCATTGTCCCGGTCACGACATAATTTGCAAGTCTAAACAAGGATTATATTTACGATTAATGAGTGTGAAATAGCCCGGGACTAGGCTTTTTTCCGCAGCCAGATCGCGGCGAGGATCGAGGTGAGGAAGCCCGTCACCACCGTGCCGATGGCCCCCGCCATGGCGCTGGCCCGGGGCGTCTGCATGGGGGCCGCAGCCTTCACCGCCGCCTCGATCTGGGCGGCGCTGAGGCCCTGCTTGGCCATCAGGTCCCGGCCCATGGCCTCCAGGTCTGCGAAGTAGGTGGGGAACACCACGGTGGTGAAGAGCAGGCTGCCGGTGACGATGATCATGGCCCCCAGGATAGTGGCGTTGAGGCCATGCAGGACCTGGCGCAGGTAGGCACTGTCCCGGGCAGTCATTCGCAGGCCCCAGACCAGGATGCCGACCTGCATGGGCACCACCAGCCAGAAGAGGCGCAGCAGGGACGGGTGCCGGTACCACCCGGTGAGCCCCATGACGAAGGTCCAGGCCGCCACGGAAAAACCCAGGACGAGGCCGGCGCGGATGGGTGGGGGCATGGGCTTCTCCGAAAGGCCCCAGTGTGGGCCCGGGGCGGTGCCGGGTCCATCCCGGCCTTCAGAAGACGTGGACACCGCCGTTGACGGGCAGGGTGGCGCCCGAGACGAAGCCCGCCTGCAGGATGCCCAACACCGCCTCGGCCACATCCTCGGCCAGGCCGTTCCGGCGCAGGGGCGTGTGCGCTGCCGCCGCAACCTTGTGCGGCTCCGGCAGGCGCGCGGTGGCGTCCGTTAGGGTGAGGCCCGGCGCCACGGCGTTCACGCGGATGCCCAGGGGGCCCAGCTCGAAGGCCAGGGCCCGCACGAAGCCCTCCAGGCCCGCCTTGGCCGCGCTGTGGGCGCAGAAACCCCAGCCCGGATCCCGGGCCAGGCCGCTGGTGATGGCCACGATGGAACCGCCCTTCTGCTCGAGCATCTGGGGCACCACCGCCTGGCAGCCGTGGAAGGCTGCCCCCAGCTCGCCGACCAGCTTGGCCTGGAAGGCCTCCCAGGGGTAGCCGGAGAAGCCCTCCATGGGGAAGCCGATGGAGGCGTTCAGCACCAGGATGCCGATGGGGCCCAGCTCCGCCTTCACAGTGGCGGCCATGGCCTCCACCTGGGCCCGGTCCCGGGCATCGGCCTTCACGGCCAGGGCCCGGCCGCCCTTAGCGCGGATCTCTGCGACCACCGCCTGGGCCGCCGCCTCGGAGCCGAAATAGTTCACCGCCACGAGGACACCCTGGGCCCCGAGGGCCTTGGCGATGGCGGCGCCGATGCCGCGGCTGGCGCCGGTGACGAGAGCGACTTCTCCTGCGAGGGACATGGAGCCTCCTGGGTGCGTGCGTCCGATTCTCCGCCCGGAGGCGAGGCGACTCAAGCTTTGGTCACCCGGATTCACTCGATATCGGCTGCGCCGATCTCGAGATGGCAAATCACTGCCGGGGAACCACCAACTCCAGGACGCCCATGCTGCCAGGATCCTAGGGGCCAAGCGGAGGTAGCATGGTCGCCATGACACCCCTCGCCGCCGACCTCCTGATCCTGCTCCGCCGCGACCTGCGCTGCCTGGCCCGTGAGGTGGCTCTCTTCCCGGATGACCTCACCCTGTGGCACACGGTGCCCGGCATCGCCAACAGCGCCGGCAACTTGGCGCTGCATGTGGCGGGCAACCTCCAGCACTTCGTGGGCGCCGTGCTGGGTGGCTCGGGCTATGTGCGCCAGCGGGAGCAGGAGTTCGCCCAGCGGAAGGGGACTCGCGCGGAGGTGGCGGCGGCCCTCGAGGCGGCCCTGGCCGAGGTGGAACGCACCCTGGCGGTCCTGGAGCCTGCGGCGCTGGGTGCCGCCTTCCCTGTTCCCGTCGCGGGCGTGCAGCCGCCCACAGGGCGCTTCCTACTCCACCTGGCCGCACACCTGGCCTTCCACCTGGGCCAGGTCGGCTACCTCCGCCGCGCCCTCACTGGCGACCCCACCAGCGCCGACGGCATGGGGATCCAGGAACTCGCGCCCTGATCCAGTTCCTCGGGGGTATGGGGACCTTTGATCATCATTGGGGGGTCCCTATACTTTCCATTTCGATTTCGGCTGCGCCGAAATCGAGACCGATGGAATTTGTGTCATAGCGCGAAACCCCGCATAGGCGACCATGCTACCCCGTCTCCGCCTGTGCGATCCTGGCGGCATGGACCTTGAAGCCCTGCTCGACGAACTGGCTGCGGAAGCGGCCCCCCACGCAGCGCGGGGGCGCGTGGCGGACTACATCCCGGCCTTGGCGGCGGTGGATCCGGCCCGCTTCGGCATCGCTCTCGCAACGATGGACGGGCAGGTCCACGGCAGCGGCGACTGGCGCGTGCCCTTCTCGATCCAGAGCGTCTCCAAGGCCTTCTCGCTGGCGCTGGTGCTGGCCCGGGACGGCGAGGAGCTGTGGCGGCGCGTGGGCCGGGAGCCCTCGGGCAATCCCTTCAACTCGCTGGTGCAGCTGGAATACGAGAAGGGGATCCCCCGGAACCCCTTCATCAACGCCGGGGCCCTGGTGCTCATCGACCGGCTGCTCACGCTGACCGGCGACTCCCTGGGCACCCTGCGGGCCTTCCTGCGCAGCGAGAGCGGCAACGCGGCCCTGGACCTGGATCCGGAAGTGGCGGTGTCGGAGGCCTCCCACGGCCACCGCAACGCGGCCCTGGCGCACTTCATGGCCAGCTGCGGCAACCTGGAGAACCCGGTGGAGCTGGTGCTGGACCACTACTTCCGGCAGTGCTCCCTGGCCATGAGCTGCGAGGACCTGGCCCGGGCGGGGCTCTTCCTGGCCAACCACGGGCTGCGGGCCGATGGCTCACGGCTGCTGAGCCGCAGCGAGGCGAAGCGCATCAACTCGGTGATGCTCACCTGCGGCACCTATGACGCCGCGGGCGACTTCGCCTACCGCGTGGGCCTGCCCGGCAAGAGCGGCGTCGGGGGCGGCATCCTGGCCGTGCTGCCCGAGCGCGGCATCCTCTGCGTCTGGAGTCCGGCCCTGGACCCCCACGGCAACAGCGTCGCCGGCGTCGAGGCCCTGGACCGCTTCACCACCCGCACGGGGTGGTCGGTCTTCTAGAGCCACGCCTTCCGGTCCGCCTCCGCCAGGAAGCTCCAGGCCAGGAAGCGGCTCTGCTTCTGCCCCTGGGCCATGGGCACGACGCGGACCTCCACGGCGCCGGCCTGCTGGAGGGCCCGGCGCAGGCCTGGCAGCTCCGCGGAGCGGGAGACCAACGTGGTGAACCAGAGCACGCGGTCCGCCAGGGTGCGGCTCTCCGCAATGATGCGGCGGATGAACCCCGCCTCGCCGCCCGCGCACCAGAGCTCGGCGCCCTGGCCGCCGAAGTTCCGGGCGCTGCTGGCGGCCGCCCGGCCCAGCTTGCGCCACTTGGTCTGGGCGGCCTCCCGGGCTTCGCGCAGCGAGGCGTGAAAGGGCGGGTTGCACAGGGTCGCCGCGAAGCGCTCCCCGGGGCCCACCACGCCCTGGAAGATGGCGGTGCGGTCCCGCTGCTGGCGCAGGGCGATGGCGGCGGGCAGGCCGGGGTTGGCCACAAGGATGCGGGCCGCCGCCGCCAGGGCGACGCCGTCCAGGTCCGAGCCCACGAAAGACCAGCCGTAATCGCGGTGGCCCAGCAGGGGGTAGATGGCGCTGGCGCCCACGCCCACATCCAGCACCCGCACCCCCGGCCCGCGGGGGATGGTGCCCCGGTTCCCCTCCGCCAGCAGGTCCGCCAAATGATGCACGTAGTCCGCCCGGCCCGGCACCGGTGGGCAGAGGTAGTCCGGGGGCACGTCCCAGCCCCGGATGCCGTAGGCCTCGGCCAGCAGGGCGCGGTTCAGGGCCTTCACGGCGGCGGGATCCGTGAAGTCCACGGTGTCGCCGCCGTGGGGCGCCCGCTGAAGAAAACGCCCCAGCTCCGGGCTGGCCGCCACCAGCCGGGAGAAGGAGTAGCCCGCGGCGTGCCGGTTGCGCGGATGGAGCCCGGCCTTGGCGGTCCGGGGGGCTTCCTTGGGCGGGCGGGGGCGGGCAGGCATGGCGAGTCCGGCTCAGCCGCGGGGCCGGGAGGGATCCCGGGGCGGGTTCTCGGCGGCCTGGCTCTCCAGGCTGGCGAGGCCGTGGCTGCCCACCAGCCAGAAGCCGGCGGCCAGGATCCCCGTGAGGCTGGCCACGGTGGTGGCCAGCTGCGGGCCCTGCCACAGGCCGTCGAACCACTGCCGGAACTGCACGGCGACAACGTTGGCCTTGCCGCCGACCATCTCCAGCTGGCGCAGGTAGCGCTTGGTGTCCTCGGGCTCGTAGCCCAGGGGGTTGGGCGGCCGGACGGCCGCGGTGCGCTGGATGACCAGCGCGCTGCCCAGGCCCAAGGCCAGGATCGCGGCGGTGAGGAGGTGCAGGCGCGGCCGTCGGTGCTGCGGCACCGGGCCCAGGAGGGGGAGGAGCCAGCGGCCTTCCCGGGCCAGCCGATCCGTGGCGCGCTGCTCCAGCTCGCCCAGGATGCGGTAGCGGTCCTCGTCGCTCACCGCGCAGCCGCGCTGGAGCAGCTCCGCCAGGGCCGCTTCCACGGCCTCGGCCTTGTAGGCCTGGCGGTTCTGCAGATACCCGCGCAGCTCGGCCTCCGAGAGCGTGGGAATCCGGCTTTGAAAGGTCTCGGTCATGGGGGTTCCGGGGGCTCCGGCACGGGCCCGTCTCCCAGTCTACGGGAGCGGAGCCCCGGCGAGGCCCGCGGGTTCGCCCGTCAGCTGAGGCTCACCCAGGTGCCCAGCACAGTGAGAAGCCGCCCCGCAGGTGAGAACCTCCCGGTTCTTCCTGGACAGGACTAGGATCGATTCATGCACCTGTCCGACCGCGCCTTCCGGCGGCTGGTGGACGAGGCCTTGGCCCTTGTTCCCGCCGAGTTCCGCCCCTACCTCGAGGGCGTGCCCGTGGTCATCGAAACCTGGGCCTCGGACGACCTGCTGGATGAGCTGGGCGTCCCGGAGGACGAGACGCTCTACGGCCTGTTCTCGGGCCGGGCGCTCACCGAAGGCCCGGCGGAGCTCGGGGACCTGCCCCCCTGCATCACCCTCTACCGCGGGCCCCTCCTGGAGGACTGTGCGGATGAGGCCGAGCTGCGGGACGAGATCGCAACCACCGTCATCCACGAGATCGCCCACCGCTTCGGCATCAGCGAGGAGCGGCTGGAGGAGCTGGGCTGGGCTTAGGTCCGTTCTCGTTCCTTTGGTTCCGTGGCTGGCTGATCCGGGGCCCAGCCGATAATCTGGGGCAGGCCCCGGCCGGGCCTCGGGGATGCGCATGTCCAATCGCCTGTGGGCCACCTTGAAGGGCACCTTCGCCAGCTCGGTGCTGGTAGCCAATGCGGTCGCCGTGTGCTCGGGCATGATCCCCTTCGCCCTGCTGAAGCTGGCCCTGCCCTTCGGGGCGGTCCGGCGGGGCACCGACCACCTCCTGAACGCCATGGCTGAAGGCTGGATCGCCGTGAATGGGTGGTGGATGGCCCTGGTGCGGCGCACCCACTGGGATGTCGAAGGCCTCGACGGCCTGCGCCGCCGCGGCTGGTATCTCGTCAGCAGCAACCACCAGAGCTGGGTGGACATCCTGGTGCTGCAGAAGGTCTTCCACCGCCGGGTTCCCTTCCTGAAGTTCTTCCTCAAGCGCCAGCTCCTCTACGTCCCGGTCATGGGCCTGGCCTGGTGGGCCCTGGACTTCCCCTTCATGCGGCGGGGCAGCGGCAGCCGGACCCGGGATCTGGCCACGGCCCGGGCGGCCTGCGCCAAGTTCCGCCAGATCCCCACCTCGGTGATGAACTTCCTGGAGGGCACCCGCTTCACCCCGACCAAGCACCAGCAACAGCAGTCGCCCTACCGGCACCTGCTGAAGCCCAAGGTGGGCGGCCTCGCCACGGCGCTGAGCGCCATGGGCGAGCGCTTCGACGCGCTGCTGGACGTCACCATCGTCTACCCGGAGGGCGTGCCCACCTTCTGGGACCTGCTCTCGGGGAGGGTGCGGAGCGTCGTGGTACGGGTCCGCGAGCTGGAGATCCCCCGGGACCTGCTGGACGGCGACTACGAGGGCGACCCGCAGTTCCGGGCCCGCATCCAGGGCTGGGTGCAGGAGCTGTGGGCGGAGAAGGACCGCCGCATCGAGGAGCTGGTGGCGGGTCCGCAGGGGGCGGTCAGCACCTGATCAGTTGAGCATCAGGGTGCCGAAGGGCGAGCCCAGCAGGGGCGGCAGGCCGGGGCTGCGCTCCTCGTAGAACCCCGCCATGCCGGCGTCGGGGTGGTGCCGGGCGGCGGCGGATGGGGTGACGCCCAGGAAGCAGACCCGGGCGCACAGGTTGGAGACCAGGGCCGCCTCGTCGCCATCCAGGGCCTGTCCGGTGCGCAGGGCCCGATTCAGTCCCTTGTGGTGGCGCAGGCGCCGGTGGACCCGCTCGACCAAGGCCGCATAGCGCTCCAGGGGCAGGGGGGTGCCCAGCCGCTCCAGCCGGTCCAGGGTGGCGAAGGCATGCAGGAGGGACTGGGCGGGCAGGCGGAAGTGATTGTGGTCCTCGTGCAGGCGGGCGTGGAGGGCGCCGAAGGCTGCCACGGGACCCGGAAGCCTGGCCTTGGCATAGCCCGCGGCGTGGGCCAGGTGGGCGCCGAAGAGCAGCTTGGTACCGCGGTCGCCGAGGTCATAGGGGGCGGCGTTGGCGGCCTCCATGGCGGTCTCGAAGGCCTGGCGGACAAAGCGCTCCATGAGGATGCCCGGGGTGAAGTTGCGGACCCGGGCGGCATGGGTGATGGCGATGCAGAGGCGCACGAACTGGCCGTCCCCGATGCGGGTGTCGTGCAGCAGGTCGCTCTGGAGGCGGTGGACCGCCTCGAAGAGCCGGGTCCGCTGGGTGGCCAGGTCCTCGTCGCCGAGCAGGCCGCCATCCGCGAGGAACAGGTCGGCCGCGTAGGGCAGGTGCCAGCCGGAGGCCGCCACCGAGGCTGGCACCAGGTCCCGCATGCGCCCCAGGAGGGCGTTCAGGCGCTCGCGGTTGCAAAGAAGGTAGGCGTGCTTCGGTTCCTCCCGGGCGACGCGCAGGAGCCGCACCAGGAAGCCGACCTTGGCCCGGACACTGCGCGTCTGGGAGAAGCTGGAGAGCCGGTCATAGGCCTCCAGGAGCCGCTCGTAGTCCGCCACCAGGGCCGAGGGCCGACCGCCCCGGGCCACGCCCTCCAGGTAGCAGGAGATGAGTCCGCCGGGATCCTCCCGGAGGTGCCTGAGGCCAGCGCCGTGGCTGGCGAGGGGCCCGGCGGCCGTCTGCAGCACCGCTTCGAAGGCCTCGAACACCGGCGCTTCGGGCAGGGCCGCCTCGCCGGCGGCCGTCAGGATGAAGGTGCCCTCGGGCTCCACCAGGGTGCCCGGCGGGGCCTGCTTCTGCAGCAGGTCGAGCTCGCGGTCGGTCTCGGCGAGGCGGTCCAGGCGCTCCCGCCCCTCCACCTGCAGGTGTTCCTGGATGCGGTCGAGCCGTGCGGGCACATCTGCGGGTTCCACCACGCCCCGCACCTGGATCTTGAGCAGGCGAAGCAGCTCGAAGAGCTGGCTCACGTCCGGATCCTCGGCCCCCGGACTGGGTGGGGTGCCGATGGGGAGCAGGCCCGCCAGCCGGAAGCGCGGCGCCATCCGGCGCTGGATGCGGTCAGCGCAGCCCCGGGCCTCGAGGATCAGGCGGTGGATCTCCTGCAGGGACTCGTAGCGGGTCTCCAGGCTGGCCTGCTTGGGCCGCTCGTCCTTCTGGATGAGGCCCTGGGCCAGCAACTCCTCCAGCCCCTCACGGCCAAGCACCTCCAGGCTAACCGCCTCAGAGGCGGCCAGGAGCTTCAGGCAGTCGAGTCCAGTCGGGGTCAGGTCCATGAGCGTTCGCGAGGGTCTCCAGGCGGGTGGATGCCCGCTGGAGTGTCATCGGCTTGTGCCCCCTCCTGGTCAAGTAATTGGTGGATGGCACGCAGGAGCCTTGGCCCCTGCAAAGAGAAAGACCACGAAGCCGCACCCGGCTTCATGGTCTTTCTCTAGAGGCTGAAGCCAGCTCAGCCGTTGGTCTTGACGAACTGCTCCATGAAGTCCACCAGGGTCTTCACGTTGTCCACGGTGACTGCGTTGTAGCAGCTGACCCGGATGCCGCCGATGTCACGGTAGCCCTTGAGACCCACCATGCCGGCCTTCTTGGCTTCCTTCACGAAGAGGTCATCGAGCTCGGGCGTGGGCAGGAAGAAGTCCACGTTCATGAGGCTGCGATGCGCCTTCTCGGTGACGAAGCCGCGGAAGAAGCCCGGGTGCTTGTCGATGCAGCCGTAGAGCAGCTCGCCCTTCTTGCGGTTGTTGGCCTCAATGGCCTGCAGGCCGCCGATGCTCTTGTTGTAGGCCAGCACGTTCCGCAGGATGTAGATGCCGAAGGTGGGCGGGGTGTTGTAGAGGCTGTTCTTCTCGGCGTGGAT
>CAIRAS010000291.1 GCA_903876615.1 uncultured Holophagaceae bacterium | reverse complement strand
GCCCTGCATCTGGTTGCGGGTGTGCAGCGAGAGCACCTCGGCGTCCGCGTGGCGCCAGAGGCCCTGGGGCCGCTCAGCCTCGCCGGCGAAGCGCGTGGGCGGCCAGGGGCCCGGTACCGGGCCCTCGGTGCCGCGTCCGAACTGGTGCTCGAAGGCGCCGGTGGCCTGCTTGCCATTCACATAGAGTCGCTTATCGCGCATCTCCACGGTGTCACCCGGCAGGGCCACGCAGCGCTTCACGTAGTCCTGGTCGCGGTCGATGGGGTAGCGGAAGACAATGATGTCGCCGCGCCGCACGCCACGCATGGGGAAGAGGGTTTCCTCCCAGGCCCACTGGGGCTGGGCGTAGATGAACTTGTTGGCCAGCAGGTGGTCCCCGATCATCAGGGTGTTGCGCATGGACGCGGACGGGATCTTGAACTGCTGGCCCACGAAGGCCTTGAAGAACAGGATCAGCACCATGGCGAAGCAGATCACCTCCAGGTTGTCCCGGACGGTGCCCTTCTCCGCGCCCGGGGGCAGGGTCAGCTCGAGGTCTTCGGCGGTGGTCGGTTCGGCCATGTCGGCTCCGGGCGAGGCGCGGTCAGGGGTGCTGGCGGGTGGGCAGGTCAGTGAAGCCGCGGGACACCAGGCGGTTCACGGTGATCCAGTCGGCGCCGCGCAGCTCCTGGACTTCCACCTCCCCGTGGTTGGGAAGGAAGAGGGTGCGGCGGCGAGCGCCATCGGGCAGGCGGGCTTCCACCCAGACGCCGATGGGATCCGCGGTGGCGGGCAGGAGGGCGGCACCGGACCAGGCCGCCCGGCCAATCACGCGAAACTCGATGCCGCGCTCAGTCCAGGTGGTCGTGGCGGGAAAGCCCGGGGGCAGCAGCTGACCCAGGACCCGGCCATCCCCGCCCACCAGGGCGAGACCGCCGTCCTGCGGGCGCAGGAACAGGCTGGCCTGTCCCCGGACGCTGGCCAGGTCGAGCTGCACCTGCGGGGCGGTGCCGGGAGCGAGGGAGGACTTGGCCACGCGCACCTGGAGGCGGTTGCTGAAGCGCTGGGGCTGGGGCTGCGAGGGATCCTCGAAGGCGAGGGTGAGTCCCTCCTCCCAGGGTGCGTAGAGCGGCTCGGCGGACCGGGGCTGGCAGGCGAGGGCCAGCAGCAGCGCCGCAGGCGCCAGGAGCTTCCAGGCCCGGAGCATCAGCGATGACCCTTGTTGAAGCGGGCCATCAGCTCGGAGATGGAGTCGCTGGAGGCCGGCAGCACGGGTCCCGCGGGCTGGGCCGGGACAGCTTCGCGCTCGGGCCGGGGCGGCCGGGCTTCCTGGGGCCGGGGCGGGCGAGGACCCTCGGGCCGGGGTGGGCGGGGGCCTTCAGGCCGGGGCGGACGGGAACCCTCGGGCCGAGGCGGACGGGAACCCTCGGGCCGAGGCGGATGGGTGCCTTCAGGCCGGGGCGGGCGGGAGCCTTCGGGACGAGGCGGACGGGAGCCTTCGGGCCGGGGTGGACGGGAGCCCTCAGGCCGGGGCGGACGCGAGCCCTCGGGCCGCGGGGGCCGGGGGCCCTGGGGCCGGGCGCCTTCGGGGCGGGGTGGACGGGGCTGGCCGCCCTCGGGTCGGCCCGGGCCGCGGCGGTGGTGGCGCGGCTGGGGCTGGTCGGCCCCTTCCGGGGCGGGCAGCAGGGCCTTGATGGACAGCGCAATGCGCTTGGCCTCCAGGTCCACGGTCAGCACCTTCACCTTCACGGCCTGGCCCACGCTGAGGGCGTCCGCGGGGTTCTTCACGTAGCGGTGGGCGATCTCGGAGAGGTGCACCAGGCCGTCCTGGTGGACGCCGACATCCACGAAGGCGCCGAAGTCGGTCACGTTGGTGACGATGCCCTGGAGCTCCATGCCGACTTCCAGGTCGCTGGGCTTGTTGACGCCCTCGCGGAACGCCACCACCTCGAAGCGCTGGCGGGGATCGCGGCCCGGCTTCTTCAGCTCATCCAGGATGTCTTTGACAGTTTCGAGGCCGGAGCGCTCGTCCACCAGCAGCTTGGGATCCAGAGCGTCCAGGACCGCGTCATTGCCGAGCAATTCGGTCACAGTCTTGCCGGTGAGCTGGCAGATGCGCTGGACAACGGGATAGCTCTCAGGGTGCACCGCCGAGGCGTCCAGGGGGTCCTCGCCCTCGCGGATGCGCAGGAAGCCCGCGGCCTGCTGGAAGGCCTTGGCGCCGAAGCGGCTGATCTCCAGGAGCTGCTCGCGGCGCTTGAAGGCGCCGTGCTCGAAGCGGTGCGCCACGATGCCCTTGGCCAGGCTCTCGCCAATGCCGGCCACGTAGGCCAGCAGCTTGTAGGAGGCGCTGTTCAGGTCCACGCCCACCCGGTTCACGCAGCTCTCCACCACGTCATCGAGGCCCTTCTTGAGGGAGGTCTGGTTGACGTCATGCTGGTACTGCCCCACGCCGATGCTCTTGGGGTCGACCTTGACCAGCTCCGCCAGGGGATCCTGGAAGCGGCGGGCGATGCTCACGGCGCCGCGCACGGTGACGTCGTGCTCCGGGAACTCCTCCCGGGCGATGTCGCTGGCGGAGTAGACCGAGGCGCCGGCCTCACTCACGGTCACGCAGATGAGGCCCTCGCGGCCGGTCTCCTTCAGCCACTCGCGGAGGAAGGCCTCCACCTCGCGGCCGCCGGTGCCATTGCCGATGGCGATGGCCTCTACGGGGGTCTCGGCGCAGAGCTTCTCCAGAATCGCGCGGCTGCCGTCCAGGTCCCGCTTGGGCTCCAGGGGATAGATCACGCTGTTCTGGACCAGCTGGCCCAGCCGGTTGATGACCACCAGCTTGCAGCCGGTGCGGATGCCCGGGTCCACGCCCAGGGTGCAGAGCTGGCCCGCGGGGGGGGCCAGCAGCAGGTGGTCCAGGTTCAGCTGGAACACCTTGATGGCTTCAAAGTCGGCCTTCTTCTTGGCCTCGTAGCGCACCTCGGATTCGATGGCGGGCCCCAGCAGGCGGTCGTAGGCATCGCCGGCCACCTCGTGGAGGAAGCGCCGGTAGCCGCTGCCCGGATCCACCTGGATCTTCGCCACCAGCTGGGTGACGTAGGTCTCGCGGTCCACGAGCAGCTTCACGGTCAGCACGTCCTCTTTCTCGCCCCGGCGCAGGGCGAGCAGGCGGTGGCTGGGTATCTTGCGGATGGGCTCGGAGAAGTCGAAGTAGGGCCGGAAGCGCAGGGCGGCCTGGTCGGCCTTCCGCTCTTCGCGGATCACGGACTTCAGCACCCCGTGCTCGTGGAACTCGAGCCGCAGCCAGGCGCGGATGGCCGCGTCCTCGGCGAGGCGCTCGGCGAGGATGTGGCCGGCGCCCTCCATGCACTCCGAGGGCGCGCGCAGGCCGTCCTCGTCCTTGATGAAGGGCTCGGCGATCAGGAAGGGGTCGGCGCCGCTGCCGTCGGCCAGCAGGGAGTCCAGGAGGGGCTCGAGGCCCCGCTCCTTGGCTGCGGTGGCCTTGGTCCGCTTCTTGGGCTTGTAGGGCAGGTAGAGGTCCTCGAGCTCGGCCTTCACCCAGGTTCGCTCGATCTTGGCCTGCAGCTCGGGGGTCAGCTTCTCCTGCTCGGCGATGGTCTTCAGCACGGTCTTGCGGCGGTCCAGCAGGTCCTTGTAGTAGGCGTGCCGGTCCTCCACGGCTCGGATGGCCACTTCGTCGAGGGAGCCGGTGGCCTCTTTTCGGTAGCGGGCGATGAAGGGCACGGTATTGCCCTCCTCCAGCAGTGCCACGATGGCGGCGACGCCAGCGCGGGGGAGTTTGAGCTCCCGGGCCATGAGGTCGAGCACTTGATCCACACCTGCTCCTTGCTGCCCCCAGGTCGGGGGAAAAGGGGATGATACCAAGCCCGCGATCAGATGCGGGTTTCCGGGTTACCGGGCGGCTTCAATCTGAAGAAGCAAACCACAGATGTCGCAGATGCCGCAGATGAACCCGGTGAACCCACGGGTTCCAGGGGTGAATGCCTGACTGTGGGGTGGCGTGGTGACCCGCCCCAGGCTTAGGCCCCGGGACAGGCGCCGCCATGGAAGCCTCA
The DNA here is from genome assembly GCA_903876615.1 of uncultured Holophagaceae bacterium. Next base: position 2,670 of record CAIRAS010000291.1, on the reverse strand, counting down.
AGGGGCCCGCTACAGAACCCAAGCATGGTGGAACGCCGCCCATCCGCGCCATCTGCGTCATCTGCGGTTCAACTCTGGATCCTGAATCGAGGGCTACTGCTGAGGCCCATGACCCATCTGCAGCTTCCGGCGCTGCCCCAGGGGCGCCTGCTCAAGCGCCCGCAGGGCTTTCTGCCAGTGGTCCCGGTCGAGGCCCGTGCCGATGACCACGGCCGCGCAGGCCGCGGCGCTGCCGTTCGTGCCCAGCGGCAGGGGGGAGATCTCCAGGCGGCCATCCGCCAGCTGGAAGGCCCAGCGGTCGCTGCCATCGGCCCGGGTGGCCCAGCCTGCGAAGGCGCAGACGCCCTTGGCGCGGAGCAGCTCGCCGCAGGCCGGCGGGGCCAGCAGCAGGGCCTCCAGGGCCGCGGGCTCCACCGGGTGGTCCCAGTGCAGGGTGAGGGACCGGGCCGCGGCGAAGCTGGCGCCGAGCGCCGGGGCCCAGCCCTCGGGCAGGGGGCGCACGTCGCCCAGCCAGGGGTCCGGGCTCCCCTCGGGGGCCACTCCGTGGCGCGTGGCCACCAGGGGGATCTGTTGGAAGGCCGCCCGCAGCTCGCCCTCCCAGGCCACGGCGGCCGAGGGATCGAGGTCCCCCTTGCTGAGCTGGATGAGGCTGGCCAGGGCCGCCTGGCGATGCACCAGGGGCTTGGTCTGCAGGTGGTCCACCGGGGAGAGGCTCGAGATGACCGTCAGCAGCCCTGCCAGCCGCAGGCGTCCGACCAGCTCGGGTTCCAGCTCCAGGTCCAGCAGGTCCGTGGGATCCGCCAGGCCCGTGGTCTCCAGCACCACCCGCTGGGGGCCGACGCCCTCGGGTTGGTCGCACCAGGCCTTGAGGGTGGCCACCACGTCATCTCGCAGGCTGCAGCAGGCGCAGCCGTTCACCAGGTTCTCCACCCCCGCCAGCTCCGGCCGCTCCGCGTCCACCAGGGTGCCGTCCACGCTGATGGCGCCGAACTCATTGATGAGTACCGCCACCCGCCGCCCCGCCGCCACCTCGGCCTTGAGCAGCCGGTTCACGGCCGTGGTCTTCCCGGCGCCCAGAGGGCCCGTGACGATGAGGACTTCGACGAGTGCGGAGGTGACCATCCCTCCATGATGCCGGGCGCTAAGGCGGGGTTCCAACAATGGTTGAGCGAGCCGCCGTGGAGCAGGGCCACCGCTGAAGGCGGCGAGGCAGACAAGCTCAACGGTCATTTGCCACCGAGAAACACCGAAAAAGCAAGATTGGCCACCGATGAACACCGATGAACACCGATCAAAAGCTGATCAAGAAATGGCCTTCATTCCTGTTTTTTCGGTTCACCTTCCCTCCCGCCGCTACACTGTGCCGACACTTTCCTGGAGGCACCCATGCGCGCGAGGCTCCCGGCAGCCTGGATCGTCTTGGCGATGCCCCTCCTGGCCCAGGGGGTGGTGGGCACCTGGTCCCTGGCGGGGCAGAAGGGCGCGATCACCCTCGTCCTGAAGGGGAGCGGCGACAGCGTCACGGGCAGCCTCTCCGGAGCGGGCCTGTCCTATCATGTCCGCGGCCGGATCGACGCTGCCGGCACCTTCCTGGGCGAGGCCGCGGGAGCCGGTGCGCGCGCCTACCTGGAAGCCATGGCCAAGGGCGATGCGCTGGCGGTGGTCATGGCCGAGCTCGGTCCCGACGGCGCTCCGCAGGTCGCTACCGCGCGCCAGCTGGCGTTCACCCGCAGCGGGGGCCCTCCGGGTGGGGGCATCGTGGGCGACCTGACCGCGGGCCGTCCGGCGGGCAAGACGGCCACGGATCCCTTCGTGGGCCGCTTCTCCAGCGACCAAGCCACGGTGGTGCTGGAGCGGGAGGGGGCGGGCTATCGCGGCCGGTTCCTGCGCGCGGGGCAGGAGGCCGCCATGCAGGCCCGCCTCGTGGGCAAGAGCCTGTCAGGTACGATCCAGGACACCAACGGCACCACCTACCTGTTCCTGCTCCACCCCGACTCCAAGGGCGTGCAGCTGGAGATCAACGGCCTGAAGTTCCCCCTCCTGCGGGAGGAAGGTGGCGCGGCCACCGCGGTTCCGGGCCAGGCTGCCGGTGCTGGCGCGGGCTCCATCGGCACGGGTGCCCAGGACCAGCAGCTGGCCCAGCTGCTGCTCTCGGGACGCTGGTGCCACTTCAGCTACAAGGCCACGGGCGGGAGCGGCTCGGGCCGCAGCACCCAGGAGACCGTGGCCTTCTCCCGGGACGGCGTCATGACCGTGTCCCGCGGCGGCGAGAACTACTCCTCCGGCAGTGGCGGAACCTACGCCAGCCAGGGCCAGGGCGGCCCCCAGCGAATGTTCTGGCGGATCCAGGGCGGCCTGCTCCACGTCTCCACCGAGGGCGCCACCTGGACGCCCCTGCCCATGAAGGTGACAACCAACTCCAGCGGCTGGCCCATCATCACCGGCGACGGCAAGGAATACACCCGCTGCAACTGAGGCGGGGGATCCCGATAGCTACCGCCCAGACCTGAATTTATGAGAGCGTGGTGAGGTGGACACCCTCGACCTCAGCTACCGCCTGGCCGTGTCCCTGGCCGGTGCCGCGGCCCGGGCCTGCGCCCGGGGTCTGCCGGCGGCCTGGCGGCAGCGGCTGGGGGCCGAGGCGCCGGAGCTGCCTGCGGGGCGCTGGGT
>CAIRAS010000290.1 GCA_903876615.1 uncultured Holophagaceae bacterium | reverse complement strand
GGAGCCCGAGCTGGCCCTCACGGTCGTTCTGCCCGAGTTCATCACCTCCCACTGGTGGCAGCAGTTCCTGCACAACCAAAGCGCCCTGCGCATCAAGGCAGCCCTGCTGCTGCGGACCGGCGTGATCGTGACCTCGGTGCCCGTGCATCTGCCTTAGGGCTGGCGGGTCAACGCAGCCTGGGCACCGGCCGGGCCAGCAGCTCCTGGCCGCTGAGCAGCTCGGCCAGGGTCTGGTGCCGGGGGCTCAGCACCATACAAAGGAAGCTCAGGGGGAAGCAGGCCACGGAGACCAGGTGCACCAGGGAGAAGGCGATGCGGCGCTCGGGGGTGTTCTCGGGCAGGGTGACGCCGAAATAGCCCATCATCGGCGACTGCCCCGTGAGGCCCAGGGGCGCCAGGAACAGCACCCAGGACAGGGCGATCAGGTAGGGCACCATGAAGTACCAGGCCCCCGTCAGCAACCGGGCAGGCGGGACGCCCAGGATCCAGGCCGGCAGCAGCAGGCCCAGGCCCTGGAGGCAGGCCAGCAACAGCGCCTCAGAGGCCTCTACCTTCACCAGGGGCCAGAAGCTGGTGGTGGGTTCGGCGCCGAGCGCTGGGTGGGGGAGCAGGTCGTGAGCGGGCTCGGGCGCCGCGGGACGCGCGGGGTCCCGGAGGGGCGCCTGCAGGAGCTCTTCCGGGGTCACCTCGACCGCGATGGGCGCCACCCGACCCAGGGCGGGGGCGGTGAGGGTCCGGGGCGGCGGCGAGAACGCCACCTGGGCCAGGGCCGAGGCCTGGAACAGCAGGGGGCGGCTCTGCCGGGGGGGCGCCAGGCCCAGCCCGCACTCGGGACACTCCGCGGCCAGAGGCGACAGGCGCGTCTGGCAGCTGGGGCAGGTCCTGCGGGCGGGGGCGGTCATGACTCCTAACTATCCGACAGGCGAGGCGGCGCTGCAAACGACAACGGCGCCCAGGAAGGCCCTGGGCGCCGCAGCAAGGGAGGTGGGTCTACTTGACGTTGACCGCGAGCCAGGCGCTGTTCACGGTGGTGTAGACCGTGCTGCCGGCGGGGTAGCCCAGGGCCGTGCAGGCGCTCAGGGTGGCGGTGCGGGCGCCGGCGTAGGTGGTGCTGCTGGTCATGTAGGCGGTGAGGGCCTTGTACCAGATGCGCCCGGCCAGGTCGTTGCCGAGGCCCGTGATGCTGGTGACGGCGTTGGCCAGAGGGGACTGGATGCCACCCGAGAAGGCGTCCTTCTGGCTGCCGTGGGCGAGCAGGAAGAAGAAGTGGTTCGCGGGGCCCGAGCTGTAGTGCACATCAAGCCGCTTGAGGCTGGTGGACCAGGCGTCGGCGCTGGCGCCGTCCAGGCTGGGCTTGTACATGTAGCGGAGGGGCTTGGGGAAGGCGCTGGTCTCGAGCTGCTCCCCGATGAGGTAGTTGGCCGCCGGGACCGCGCCCGCCACGGTGCTGATGGTGCTCGTGATCGCCGTGTAGTTGGGGATGGTGCCGATGCCGCCGCCCCGGGCCATGAACTCAACCAGGGTGCCGAAGATGTCCGAGTTGGCCTCGTTCAGGCCCCCAGACTCGGCCCGGTAGGCCAGGTTGGCGGTGCGGGCGCAGACGCCATGGCTCATCTCGTGGCCGGCCACGTCGAGGGCCGTCAGGGTCAGGAAGCTGGTGCCGTCGCCGTAGGTCATGCAGAAGCAGCTGTCCGACCAGAAGGCGTTGTCGTAGCCGCTGCCGATGTGGACCCGGCTGTAGGTGGCGGTGCCTGCGTTGTCGATCCCGTTGCGGCCGAAGACCTTCGCATAGAAGTCCCAGGTCTGGGCCATGCCGTACATCGCGTCCACCGCGGCAGTCTGGCCGTTGGCAGCGGTGGTGGAGCTGCCTTCGACGTAGTTCGCCCCGTCGCCCCAGGTGTTGCTGGCGCTGGCGTAGACGGTCCCGGCGGCGGTGGAGCTCGTGGCGGCATGGTTGGCGTTGGTCACCACGTTGTTGCCGAAGGTGCCGCGGGCGCCCCGGGTCATGTCCCGCAGCTCGAAGCCCGTCGCCGTGCTGTTGGCGGGCAGGGACACGACCCCGGAATACTGGCTGTTGCCGGTGGCCGTGACGCCGGCGGTGTGGAGGCTGTTCCACCGCTCCAGCACGGCGCCCGTGTGCGCATCCACCAGGAAGTCCTCGTGGCGGATCCCGTCCTGCGCATTCTCCAGCTCGGTGTGCACGTGATAGACCAGGGCGGGGGCGGGCGGGCGGCCCTTGTCGGGACCCTCGGTGGGGGTGGCGATGACCAGCTCGGCGGTGGGCGCGTAGGCGTAGGCCCCCCGGGGCGCGAGCAGCCCATGGGTGACCGCCAGGGCCTCTGGGGCGCCGAGGGAGGGGGATACGTTCAGGGCGAGGCCGCGGACCAGGGCATCCGTGTGCTCGGTGACCGCGCCGCCCCGGAGGTGGACGATGGACTCGCCCTCGAAGACCCGCACGCCCTTGTAGAACTGGTTCAGGCGGACGTGGGCTTCGCCCGTGGCTTCCTCGAACACGTTCCGGGTGGCGAAGCTGTGGTCGCGGCTGAGACCCAGCTGGTGGACCCGGGCCTCCAGGTGTCGCTGGGCCTCGGCAGCGAGGGGCGATTCATGATCGCGCGCCCCGAGGGCGGGCACCAGGAGCAGGCCAGCTGCGATCAGGCGAAAGGCAAGGCGGGTTGACATTGGAAACTCCTTTGAGGACCGAAGGGTCGCACGGGTGTGACACGTGAGAAGGAATAAACAGTGAATGATTGTGTTTTGAAAATAGAAAGCAATCAGCCAAAAAGCAAGAAAACAATTTCTATCGCAGCACTTCTCTCCAAGGCCTCATCCCTGTTGCTGGCAGGATGGAGCGTTATCCAATTCGGGAGCTCCATGTCCTCGTCTGTGCCAGCCCAGGAACGCCCCGCGCCGCCCCCAGCCTTCCGCTGGCTGGTGCTGGTGGTCATCAGCCTGGCCATGTTCGGCAACTACTACGTCTATGACGCCATCAGCCCCCTCGCGGACGTGCTGCAGAAGCAGCTGGGGTTCACGGACGCGAACATTGGCCTGCTGCAGGGCATCTACAGCGTGCCCAACGTGGTGATGGTGCTCATCGGCGGCATCCTCATCGACCGGATCGGGGTGAAGCGCGCCACCTTCATTTTTGCGCTGCTCTGCTTCCTGGGAGCGGCGGTGACGGCCCTGAGCCCCCGCCTCGCCATCATGGCGACGGGGCGCCTGATCTTCGGGCTGGGCGCGGAGAGCCTCATCGTCGCGGTGACCGCCGCGGTGGCCCAGTGGTTCCGGGGCAAGGAGCTGAGCTTCGCCTTCGGCATCAACCTGCTCATCGCCCGCCTGGGGTCCTTCGCGGCCCTCAACAGCCCCACCTGGGCCCACTCGGCCTTCGGCTCCTGGCGCACGCCGCTGCTCATCTCCACGGTGTTCGGATCGGTCTGCGTGATCGCGGCGGGGATCTACTGGCTGATGGAGAATCAGGCAGCCCGGCGCTACACGCTGCGCTCCCAGGGGGGCACAGACAAGGTGGTCTGGGGCGACCTGCTGAAGTTCAGTCCCACCTACTGGTACGTGGTGGCCCTCTGCATCACGTTCTACAGCGGCATCTTCCCCTTCCAGACTTTTGCCGTGAAGTTCTTTCAGGATGCCCATGGCGTGAGCCGCGAGACCGGGGGCTTCCTCTCCTCGATGCTGACCCTCTTCGCCATGGTGGGGACGCCGCTCTTCGGCCTGCTGGTGGACCGCGTCGGCAAGCGGGCGCTCTTCATGATGCTGGGCAGCCTCCTGCTGATCCCCGTCTACCTGCTCATGGCCTACACCCACGTGACCCTCTATGTGCCCATGGCCCTCATGGGCATCGCCTTCAGCCTTATTCCCGCGGTGATGTGGCCCTCGGTGGCCTATCTGGTTCCCGAGGAGAAGCTCGGCACCGCCTACGGCCTGATGACCTTGATCCAGAATGTGGGCCTGGCGGGGTTCAACTTCCTCATCGGCTGGGCCAATGACCACTCCGCCGCCAGCGCCGCGAATCCCGCCGGCTATCACCTTGGCATGTGGATCTTCAGCTGCCTGGGCTTCTTCGGCTTCCTCTTCGCCTACCTCCTGCGCCGGGCCGAAACGGGCCCCGACGCCAAGGGCCTGGAGACCATCACCACAGCGAACCAGCCCGCCTAGGGGTACACTTCATCCAGCCCCGGAGGACCCATGACCCGCTGGCGAAGGACCCTTGCACTCCTGGCCGCAGGCCTGGTCTGCCTGGGGGTCCTCCTGTCGGCGCTGGCCTGCGGTCATGGTCCCGCCGCGCCCCCGGCCCCAGCGCCGGTGCAGACCCCGGCCGTGGTGCAGGTCGATGCCATCCCGGCCCAGGTGCGCCAGACCCTCGCCTACGTCCGTCAGCACGGCTACGCCCCGCCGGGCTTCGTGGGCGGGCGGGTCTACGGCAACTACGAGGGCCAGCTGCCCCGCTACAACGCCCGGCGGAAGCGCATCGAGTACCGCGAGTGGGACGTCCGGCCCCGGGCCGAGGGCCGCAATCGCGGCGCGGAGCGTCTGGTGACCGGCAACGACGGCCGGGCCTGGTACACCACCGACCACTACCGAACCTTCCTTGAGGTGAAATGACCGGCCTCGCCTACCCGGCCCCCGGGGATCCCCTGATCCAGGTCTGGCGGGGCTCGGCGGCCACCCTCGTGGACGCGACTGCGGGCAAGGGGCCGGTCTGGTGGTTGCGGGGTGCCCGCATGCGGACCCGGCACGGGCTCATGGACGAGTGGGCCGCCGCCGCCCAGTTTCCCCCCTACTTCGGGGGCACCTGGGATGCCCTGCGGGACGCGCTCGCAGACCTGCCCGAGGGGGGCACCTTCCTGATCCTCGACGCGGACCGGCTCTTCCAGGAGGCTCCGCCCATCGATGGCATCACCTGGCTGGCCGTGCTGCGGGCGGTGGCCGAGGAGCTGGCGCCCAAGCCCTTCCGGGTGATCCTCCAGGCGGAAGCCTCGCAGTTCCGGGACCTGGAGCAGGGGGTGCAGGCGCTGTTGGAAGGAAAGCCCGAGGGGCTGAATTAAATGTTTAAACACACGATTTGAATTTGTGACTATCCTGGTGCTCTTCTGGAAAGGAGATCCCCATGAGTCGTGACCTCTTCAGCCCCGCCCCTCTCGGCACCCTCACCCTCTCGAATCGCGTGGTCATGGCCCCCATGACCCGCAACCGGTCCCTCGGCAACGTCCCCGGGGACCTGGTGGCAACGTATTACGGCCAGCGCGCCAGCGCCGGGCTCATCATCACCGAAGGGACCTCGCCCTCCCCCCATGGTCTCGGCTACCCCCGCATTCCCGGCATCTTCTCCGAGGCCCAGGTGGCGGGCTGGAAGGCGGTGACGGCCGCCGTTCATGCTAGGGGCGGGAAGCTCTTCCTCCAGCTGATGCACACGGGCCGCATCGGCCATGTGGCCAACCTGCCGGCGGGGGCCGAGGTCCTGGCGCCTTCGGCGGTGGCCGCGGCGGGGGAGATCTGGACGGACACCCAGGGCATGCAGCCGCATCCCGTGCCCCGGGCCATGAGCGAGCAGCAAATCCAGCAAGTCATCGCCGAGTTCGCCCAGGGCTGCACCAACGCGGTGGCGGCAGGCTTCGACGGCGTGGAGCTCCACGCGGCCAATGGCTACCTGTTGGAGCAGTTCCTCAATCCGGGCTCCAACACCCGCACGGACGCCTATGGCGGCTCGATTGAGAACCGCAGCCGCTTCACCCTGGAGGTGGCGGCCGCGGCGGTGGCTGCCATCGGGAAGGAGCGCGTCGGCATCCGGCTGTCCCCCCACGGCGTGTTCAATGACATCGCGCCCTTCGCGGAGACCGAGGTGGCCTACACCGCCCTGGCCCGGCAGATCGATGCCCTGGGTCTCGTCTACCTCCACCTGGTGGACCACAGCCCCATGGGCGCGCCCGCGGTGGCGCCGACGACGGTCCAGAAGATCCGGGAGGCCTACCGGGGCACGCTCATCCTGAGTGGCGGCTACGACCGGGAGCGGGCGCAGGCGGACCTGGCCGCGGGCAAGGCGGACCTGATCGCCTTCGGCCGCCCCTTCATCTCGAACCCAGATCTCCCCGCCCGTCTCCAGGCCGGCGCGCCGCTGGCCGCCTATGACATGGCCACCTTCTACACGCCCGGAGAGAAGGGCTACACGGACTATCTAGGTCTGAATCCCTAGAACTGGTCCCGGAAGGCTTCGAAGGCCTGGCGGAGCTCCGCCAGGTCGGTCCGGAGTGAGGCCACTTCGGCTTCAAGCTGGTCCAGCCGATTCGTCCGAGCAGGGGCTGCCTCCACGGGGGCTCCCTCCTCCACGGCACCCGCCAGGAGCTGGGCTACGCGGGCTTCCCTTGCACCCGGGGCCCGGGGCAGACGGGCCACCAGGGGCGGCTCGGCCTCCATCAGCACCGCCAGGCAGCCCTCGACTTCGGCGAGATCCGGGAAGGGGTACATGCGCCGGGTGTTGGTGCGCAGCTCGCCGGAGGTCTGGGGTCCCCGGAGCAGCAGCTCCGCCAGGAGGGCCGCCTCCTGCACGGACAGGTTCCAGGTGGGCTTGGCGGTGTGGGCGATCTTGACCACGCGGCCGGGCCAGTGCTCCGCGAGCCCCCGCTGGATCAGGGTGTCCACGGCCCCCTGGACCTCGCCCTCTCCGACCGAGAGCACGGGGTCCCGGTTGCTGGACTGGTTGCAGGCGTTCAGCAGGCTGTTGAGGGACAGGGGATAGATGTCCGGCGTGCTGAGCTGCTTCTCCAGGAGGCAGCCGAGCACGCGGCATTCCAGGGGCTCGAGGTCGAACACCAGCACGGCACCTACCTGCCGATCAGGCCGGTGGTGGGGCTGCTGGCGCTGGCGTAGAGGCGCTTGGCCATGCGGCCGCTCTCGAAGGCCAGGCGCCCTGCCTGCACCGCGTGGTCCATGGCCTGGGCCATCTTGGTGGGCTCTCCCGCCTCGGCCACGGCGGTGTTCAGCAGCACGCCGTCGGCGCCCAGCTCCATGGCCAGGGCGGCGTCCGAGGCGGTGCCCACGCCGGCGTCCACGATCATGGGCAGCTGGTAGGCCTCCAGCACCTCCTTGATGAGCAGCAGTGTCATGGGGTTCTGCACGCCCAGCCCGGAGCCGATGGCGCTGCCCAGAGGCATGACGGCCGCGCAGCCGATATCACAGAGCTTCTTGGCCAGGATGGGGTCCGCGTTGACGTAGGGCAGCACCACGAAGCCCTCTTTCACCAGGATCTTGGCGGCTTCCAGGGTCTCTTCGTTATCGGGGTAGAGGCTCTTGGGATCGCCGATGACCTCAAGCTTCATCCAGTTGGTCTCCAGGGCTTCCCGGGCCAGCCGCGCCACCCGCAGGGCATCCTCCCGGGTGTAGCAGCCCGCGGTGTTGGGCAGCAGGGCGATGTCCTTGGGGATCCAGTTCAGGATGTTGTCCTCGCCCTTGGCCCCCAGGTCGAAGCGGCGCACGGCCAGGGTCACCATCTCCACCCGCGCGGCCCGGTAGCAGGCCTGCATGGTGGCGAAGTCCTTGTACTTGCCCGTACCGAGGATGAGGCGGTTGCTGAAACTCTTGCCGGCGATGACGAGGGACATGGGCGCTCCGAAGCACCAGTCTAGCCCCGCTGGCCCCGGACTCAGAGGGGGGTGGAGCCGGGACAGGTCAATTCCAGGGTTCGCTCTCCCGCCCCGCTGCGGGTGATGACGCGGATCTGGAGCGGCGCCCGGGTGTCTGGGCTGCGGAGGAAGACCAGGCCGCGACGGGCCTGGCCCGGCGCCAGGACCCCCGGGGACCAGGCCTGCTCCTGGAAGAAGGTCCCGATTCGGAGGTTGCTGTTGGCAGCCACCAGGGCATTGGGCAGGCCGACCAGGAACCCGGCTACAGCGAAGGCCTGGAAGATCATGCGATTAGAGATGAAGGCTCCGGGTTCGGCCGGAGCCGCACCCAGGGTCAGGAGCGTCGGCAGGATCGGGTAGAGGAGGTAGGCCAGGGTGTGCTGCCGCACCAGCTTCAGGGCGGCCTCAGGGGTGAGGGCCTCGACACCCTCGGGCAGCTCCAGGCGCAGCACCTCCACCTCGTCGCTGGAGCGGTTCTCGAAGCTCAGGGCCACCACCCGGAGGTTCGCCCTGAGGGCCCTCTCTTTGTACCTGGAGTTGTCCCCCCAGGGCTGGGCTGTCAGCGCGCCGGAGAGCCCCTGGCTCTGGGTCGCCACAGGAGGTGGGGCCACCAGGGTCACGGGCCGGTAGATGCGGGCGCAGCTCAGACCCCCGAAACAGAGCAACAAGACACAGCCGAGAGCCTTCATGGGACCTCCGGGAGGGGATGAGCTACTTGCGCGTGGGGTCATAGCTGCTGCTGCCCAGCAGGTTGCCATCCTTGTCCACCAGCTGCACGTCCTTCCGGGCGCCCTTGACCAGGTCCTGCTTGAAGCCCGCGACCCCCTGATCCAGCGAGGCGGAGAGGTTGCCCATGGCGAGCCTCAGGCTCTCCTGGGCCTGCTGGCGGAAGGCGTCCTCCCGGTTGGACCAGGAGGAGCT
>CAIRAS010000289.1 GCA_903876615.1 uncultured Holophagaceae bacterium | reverse complement strand
GCGGCCAGGGCCTCGATGTCAGCGCGCATCTTGGAGACATCGTCCTGGGGGATGGGCCGGATCTCCACGCCGATGGCGCCGCGGTCCGCGGTGATGTTGAAGATGCCGGGGGTGCCCACCTGGACGTAGGCGAAGCGGGCCAGGGACTGCCAGCCGTCCGCGGCCTTGAGGGTGAGGTGCTTGGCGAACAGCTCGCGCAGGGCCTCCCGGGCGCTGAGCACGCGCTCGGTCAGGTCGGTGCCGCCGGCCAGGCCGCTGTGGCCGCGGGTGCCGTGGGCGATGAGCTCGAAGCGCAGGACGCCGCGGTTCTGGGTGCAGACCTCGCCCCACAGCTCCGTGCCCTTCTCGCCTGTGCGCTCACCGGCCACGAAGAAGCTGGGCTCGTAGTCCCACTGCTCCTTGAGCTGCTGCAGCACGTGCGGGGTGCCCATGGGATCCAGCTCGCCATTCTCCTCGTTGCCCACCAGCAGCAGGTTCACGGGGGGGTAGGGCGCGCCCTTCTTGAGGGTGTCCTTCATCCAGACCAGGTAGGTGGAGACCACGGTCTTCATGTCCGCGGCGCCGCGGCCCCAGAGGTAGTCGCCCTCGATGCGGGGGTCGAACTGGCTGTCGTCGGGCTCGGGTGCGACCACGTCGAAGTGGCCGCAGAGCATGGCCGGGGCCTTCTCGCCGCCGGGGAAGTGGGCCAGCAGGGAGGGGAAGGGGCCCTGGTCGAAGCTCACCACGGGTACGCCGTGGTTGCGCAGGTAGTCGTAGATGAGGGTCGCCGCGCGGTGGATCTCCGGGAGGCGCTCCTCGGGGCAGGCGGTGACGCTGGGAATGCGCACCAGGCGCTGGGACATGGCGAGCACTTCGCTGGTCTTGTCCGGATACTCCGCGTCCACCAGGGCCTCGGGCTTGGGGCGGAAGCGGATGGGCGCCTGGGGATCGGTGTGCACTTCCTCGCGGGCGTGCTCCAGGAAGTCGCGGAGCTTGCCTTCCTCTTTGCCCAGGTCGGAGAGGTGGGCCGTGACGGTCTGGACCTCGTGGCGCACCAGGTCCTTGCGGGCCTGCGCCAGCTCCACCAACAGGTCGGGGGGCACGATCTCGGAGGTTCCCAGCTTGCTCTTGAGGTGCTGGCGGATGCGCTCGGCGGTGCTCGGGGCGCCGTCGGCCATGTCGCGGAGGGGCTGCAGGTCCTCCCACATGCCCAGGGCCTCGGCCAGGGGGCGCATCTCGTTCAGGGTCCAGGTCAGGAAGGCGCGCATGGAGATGGGCTTGGCCGTGAGGGGGTTCTCGATGACGGCGCGCAGGCCTTCCCGGGCCGCCAGCTCTTCATTGCGCCGGGCCCGCTTGATGTCCTCGGCGTCGTAGCGGAAGCTCCGGGCGAAGTCGGGGTCGGCATAGAAGCGGAGCAGCAGCAGGTGCTTCAGGGTGAGGTTCGCCACGTCCAGGGCCAGGTCGTGGCCGGGATCGTCCGTGCGGACTTCCACGCGGGCCATGGGCAGGTCGATGCGGGCGAACAGGTTCTGGCGCTCGATCTGGGCCGCCATGTCCTCGACGTTGCGCGTCTCGCCGGCGGCGAACAGACCCCGGGCGTAGATGTCGTGCAGCTGGTCACTGGTGACCTGGATGAGGCGCTCCACGGGCTCCGCCTGGGAGCGGGCGCGGACAGGGATCCAGTTGTTGTTGCCGAAGCGCACGCCCCGGCGCACCAGGTCGTAGGACAGGCGCAGGTAGTCCGGGTGGCTGCGGTTGAGGTCCGGCACATCCAGGGAGGGCGGGTTGGGGAAGGTCAGGTTGCGCACGGACTCGAAGGGCGTGAGGCGCACCACGGGCTCGCCGTTCTCCTCCGAGGCCTGCAGGGGCGTGCTGGCGCTGGCCGAGATGAACAGCGCCGCGAAGGCGCGCATGAGCCGCGTGCCGGTGATGTAGACCTGGTTCTTGTAGTCGTCCAGGTGGATCTCACCGCGCTCTGAGGCCGGCAGGTGCATGAAGTCCCAGGCCAGCATGG
>CAIRAS010000288.1 GCA_903876615.1 uncultured Holophagaceae bacterium | reverse complement strand
TGCCCACGGCGGTGCCGCCCTTGCCGGCGGCCTGCTGGGCCTGCTCGAAGACCTGGAGGGCCCCCGCGACGCTGGCGTTCACGACCTGGGAGGCGCCGGCGATGCCCTGGACGCTGCTGGTGGTGCTGCCCACGCTGGCCTTCTGGTTTTCGGCAGCCTGGGCGATGCTCTGGGCGGTGCTGTGCATCTCGGACATGCCCGCTGACATCTGCAGGGAGCCCGAGGCGATGTTGGTGGAGATGGCCATCACCTGCTGGACGATCTGATGGATGTTCTCGACGAAGCGGTTGAAGTGTCCGGCCAGGGCGGCGACCTCGTCGCTGCCGTGCACATCCAGGCGGGCCGTGAGGTCACCCTCGCCTTCGGAGATGTCCCGCATGCGCTTCTGGATGTTCTCCAGCGGCGTGACCAGGGCATTCCCCAGGAAGTAGGCGAAGCCGAAGCCGATGGCCAGCATGACCACGCCCAAGAGGGCCATGCCCACGAAGGCGCCGAGCTGGTTGCGGTGTAAACGGTCCCGGTTGACGATGAGCAGCAGGTAGGACTTGATCGGCGCGTTCTCGACCTTGACGAGCTCGCCTACCAGCAGGTAGCCGTCCTGCTCCAGGACCAGATGGTCCTTGGACAGGTCCTTGCCGGCGGACGCCTTGAGGAAGGCCTCGGCAAAGGGCTGCAGATCCAGCTGGCTGGCCTTCGCCTTGGACTTGGCCATCACCTTGGCTAACTTGGTCGCGGGGTCCTGGATCACCAGCGCCGCCTGGGAGATGTCGGTGTCCTCCCGCATGCCGTCCAGGCCCCGTTCCACCAGGCCCAGGTCCTCGAACTGGACGCCGGACTGGATGCCGTCGGAGACCAGGTTGGCGAGGCTTGCGGCTTTCAGCTGCAGGCCGTCGTTGAGGGCGGAGTTGAGGCGCCAGAGCGAGAAGGCGGTCGAAGCCACGCAGAGCACCGCCGCCAGGGCGAGGATCGAGTAGAGCAGCTTCTTGCGGATGTTGAGATTGATCCAGAAGACCATGGGTGCCCCTGAGCAGGTATGCCGCTGCATCGGGCCGGAACCGGAGGGGGTTGAATATCAGACTACCTAAGAGTGATGACAGTGGCCCCCGAGCCTCCCTGGGCCTGGGGCGCGTCCTCCACCTGGATAATTCCGGGGTGCCCCCGCAGGGCTTCCCGCACGGCGGCCTTGAGCCTCCCGGTGCCATGGCCGTGGACGATGCGGAGGTATTTGCGCCCGGCGGCCAGGCCCTCCTCCACGAAGCGGTAGATCTCGCTGTCCACGTCATCACTGGCCCGGCCGATGAGGTTGATCTCCGAGTCAAGCTCCTGGACCTCGGCCCGCACCCGCACCTTGCCACTGGCCTTCGGGGCGGCCTCCCGGGCGCCGATGGGCTCCAGCTCGCCGGTCCGGCACTCCAGCCGACGGCCCTGGGGGGTCTCCAGGCTGACCCGGTCGCCCTTCAGGCTGACCACCTTGCCCTCGACCCCGAGCCCCCGGTGGCGGGCATAGCCGCCCTCGCGCACCTCCGCCGGTGCCCCGGCGGGCTTCCGGCGCCCGCCCAGCTCGGCCTCGGCCAGCCGGGTCAGCTGCTTGACCCGCTCATGGGCTTCGGTGCCCAGGCGGTCGGCGTTGACCTCGGCCGCCTTCTGGCGCTCCTTCAGCTCCTTGACCAGGCGCTTCCCCTCGTGGTCGAGGAAGTCCAGCACCCGCGCCACCTTCTCGCGGGACTCCTGCTGGAAGGTCTCGCGCTCGGCGCGCAGCTTCTCCTCGCGCTGCCGGAGGATCTCGCGGTCTTTCTGGGCCGCCGCCTGCTGGGACCGCAGGGTCTCAGCCTCTTCCAGCAGTCGCGTCCGCTCGGCCTCCAGCTCCCGGAGGAAGTCCCGCCAGTCCTGCTCGCGCTGGCCCAGCACCTTGTCCGCGTGGTCCAGGACCGGGCGGGGCAGACCCAGGCGGGCGGCGATGGTGAGGGCCCGGCTCTGGCCCGGCTGGCCCAGCAGCAGCCGATAGGTGGGGGCCAGGCGCGCCTCGTCGAACTGCACCGAGGCGTTCTGGAAGCGGGTGTGCCGCAGGCCCCACTGGCTGATGTCCCCCAGGTGGGTGGAGCAGAGGATCCAGCAGTGGCGCCGCGACAGGGTCTGGAGGAGGGCGATGCCCAGGGCGGCGCCCTCCTTGGGATCGGTGCCGGTGCCCAGCTCGTCCAGGAGCACCAACCCGCCTACATGATGGTTTTCCAGGATGTCCTTCAAATGCAGAATATGGCTACTGAAGGTCGAAAGGCTTCCCGTGATGGTCTGGTGGTCTCCGATGTCCGCATGGAGGCTGGGCAGGGCGGGAAAGCTGGAGCCCTCCCGGGCGGGCACGGCGCAGCCCGCGGCGGCGAGGGCGGAGAGCAGGCCCACGGTCTTGAGGACCACGGTCTTGCCGCCGGTGTTGGAGCCCGAGATGATCAGCCCGGGCCGCCCGGCCTCGAGGACCAGGTTCAGCGGCACCACCGGGTGGGGCAGGGGCTCCAGGCCCAGCGCCTCTCGCACGGCGGGCAGCAGCAGGGGATGCCGCGCCTCGAGCAGGCAGAGTCGGCCTTCCCGGGGGTTCGGTGCCAGCTCCGGCAGCAGGCCGCCGCAGAGGCTGGCCCAGCGCAGCAGCGCCAGGCCCTGGTCCGTGCGGCACTGGAGGTCCCGCCAGCGCAGGAAGTCCTCCCGGCGAGAGCGCAGGTCCGCCAGCAGCTCGCGCAGGAAGGCCTGCACCGCCTGGCTGTATTCGCTGTCCGCCTCCACGAAGGCGTTGTTGAGGGGCACGGCCTCCATGGGCTCGATGAAGACGGTGGCACCGCTGCCGCTGCGATCCAGCACCAGGCCCGGCACCAGGCTCCGGCGTTCGGAGCGGACCGGCAGGCAGTAGCGGCCGTTGCGCTCCACCACCATGGCCTCGTTGAAGGCTTCCGGCGCGCCCCGGAGGGTCTTCTGCAGCTTGGCCTGCACGGCCTGGAAGGCGTCCTGCCGCTGGCGGTGGAGGCTGGCCAGGGCCGGCACACGCAGGGGGTCCAGCTGACCGTCCTGGGTGAAGCTCCGGGCCAGGCGCTCCGCCAGGGGGGCGGGATCCGGCAGCAGGGCCGCCGTGACCTGGAGCCGGTCGATGCCCAGGTGGGTGCCCGCCGGGGCCGGTCGCGCCTCGGGCCAGGCCAGTCCCGCGAGGGTCTGCAGCAGCCGGGACAGGGACCGCAGGCCCTCGCGCAGCTCCCGCCAGTGCTCCGGCAGCAGCCAGCCTGCAGGGTTGAGCAGCTCCTCCAGGGCCTCGTCCATGGCCAGCACCGGCAGCTGGTCCGGCGCGGCCGCCCAAGCTTCCTGCAGCTCCAGCTGGTAGAGGCGGCGCAGCCCCGCCAGGCCATCCCAGGGATCCATGGCCCCCAGCGCCACCCGCGCCAACGCCGTCCGCGCCCCGCCCTGG
>CAIRAS010000287.1 GCA_903876615.1 uncultured Holophagaceae bacterium | reverse complement strand
GGAGGATTCCCGCCGCCGCGCCTCAGGCCCTCCGCGCCGGGTGACCAGCACGACAGCCGCCGGGCTTTCGCCTCAACGTCCAGGGGGCGCGTCGATGAGCCGCGAACCCTTCGGCGATTCTCCCCTTTCACACCGGGTCAGCGGGTTCATCACCCTCGCCGTGGCTACTGATGGGAACCGCTCCTCCATCGGAACGTCGAGTTTCCCACGCCGGGACCCTGTTCTGCAACCGGCAGCTATCGCAACTCCTCGAGCAGGGCCTCGCCCCGAAGCCACGGGCCGAAGCCCGAGGCGGTGTTCAGGTGGCCGCAGGGACCGAGCTCCACGAGCCGGGAGCCCCAGTCCGAGGCCAGGCTGCGGGCCCGATCCAGGGCCAGGAAGGGATCATTGCTGGAGACCGCGAGGATCGAGGGGAACAGCAGGCTCCGCCGGGGAATGGGCGCGAAGGCCCGGAGCTGCGGCAGCGCTCCAGCGCGCTCCACGTCCGCCGGCGCCGCCAGCAGGGCGCCCCGGATCTGCCGCGCAGAAACGGCAGCCCAGCGGACGATGGCAATGCAGCCGAGGGAGTGCCCCACCAGGAGGGGCGGCTCAGCGCAGCGGGTGACGGCGTCCTCGAGGGCCTCGGCCCACTCGGCGGGCACCGGGTAGTCCCAGTTCGGCATCTCTACCCGTCGGGCGCCCGGCAGGGCTGCCTCCCAGAGGCTCTGCCAGTGCCCCTCGCCGGAGTTTTGGTAACCCGGGATGATGAGGATCGGCGTCATGGGAGCTCCTTTCGCCGCGAAGGCCTCCATCTAAGCGCCACCGGGGCAGGGCTTCAAGGGTGCCGTTGGGGGTTTGGTCGGCACCAGGGCGTCGGCCAGGCGATGCACATAGCCGCTGAGGTCCGTGACGGCCTCCACGGCCTCGGGCGTGGTCCGGAGGAGCTGGAAGTAGCCCGAATACGCGGCATAGGCGAGGAGGGCACGCTGCCGGGCCTCTTCCTCGGAGAGACCGAGGGCCTGGAAGGCCTCCCTGCCCAGGGCCAGACGACGCTCAGTGGCGCGGCGCAGGGTGGGCTCGACCCGCGGGTCCTGGCCCGACACGGTCAGAGCGGCAAAGAACTTCCCGTTCTCCACGTCCTCGAAGGCCGCGAACAGCAGCACCCGCAGGCGACGGCGCGGATCCTGAATGCCGCCGTAGCGGGCGGCCACGTCCGCGCTCTGGTCCTGCTCCCAGGCCTCCAGCACTGCCTGGATCAGGTCGTTCCGGCTCTTGAAGTGCCAGTAGAAGCTGCCCTTGGTCACTCCCAGCGCCAGCGCCAGCGGCTCCACGGCCACGGCCTGCAGGCCCTCCCGGGCGAGCAGGTTCGTCGCCGCCAGCACCCAGGCCTCCCGGGAGAGGGTGGGGCTGGGGCGGGGTTTTTTCGGGGTGGGCGACATGGGGTCCTTGACAGGCTTCGGGCTCAGCTTACCATACTATACCGTATGGTGAACATACGCAACCGTATTGTCTTGGAGCCCCTCTCATGCGAACCCCCTTCATCGCCACGCTTACCGTTCTGCTGTTAGGCCTTGGCTGCGCCACCCCCGAGACCATCCAGCGGCGCAGCAGCCTGGCCTCCTACCTGGGCGCCAAGACCGCCCCGGCCGCCGAAGCGCCCGCGGGCCCCGTGCAGCTCCAGTTGCCCCTGCGCCTGGGCATCGCCTTCGTGCCCGCCGAGACCGGCCAGCGACAGGGCTCTCTGGTGGGCAACACGGCCACCCACCTGCTCGCCGCCGGGCAGGAGCAGGCGCTGCACCAGCAGGTGGCGGACCTGTTCGGCCAGAAGCCCTGGACCCTCAGCTTCAAGATCATCCCCGCCCTCTACCTCACCCGGGAGGGTGGCTTCG
>CAIRAS010000286.1 GCA_903876615.1 uncultured Holophagaceae bacterium | reverse complement strand
TGTAGAGCCCGGGCCGAGCCACGGGGCCCATTACTGTCACTGTCTTGGGCAGGCGAAGGTCATCCATGCGGAACAGCTCAACCCGGTCCCGGTCCTCCAGCAGCAGGTTGTGCGCCGGGTCGCCTGCCAGGGCCTTGTCCACATCGAAGCCCTGGAAGCGGGTGGTCCCATCCAGGGCCTTGTGCACCACTTCACCGCGGGCCCGGTAGGTGTCCGGCAGCACCTGGGCTTCACGCTTGAGTAGGTCCGCCACCCGCATGCCGTCCTTGCGGGCATAGGCGCCAGGCACCCGGGCCCAGCCTGCCAGCTCCACCACGGGGCCCGTGCGCTCCCGCTGGGGGAGGGCCGATAACAGATCGCCGCGCTGCAGGGGGGTTCGACTCGCTGCTTCCAGGGGCACATCCTGACCGCTCTGGATGCCCGAAGCCTCCCGGCGCCGCAGGGCCAAAGTCCCAGGGCCAGCCTCCGGGGCAAATCCACCCGCGAAGCGCAGGGCATCGGCGGCGGTCTCACCAGACCGAAGCTCGAACTGCATCGTGGGCGCCACGCCGGTCTGCTCCCAGCGGCGGATCCACTCGGGCCGGGTCTTGTCCATCTCGACGGCTACAAAGGGCCGATTGGTTTCGGGGTTCAGGCGGATGCGCTGGTCACCGGCAACATTGCCTTTGAGGACCAGCAGCTGCCGCTTCAGGAACGACATCCGGTCTTCCAGGGCGGCGCGCTCAGTCGTGCCCAGCGGCGCGATGGGGAGCGGCGCGGGTGCCGCCGTAGTACGACCGTCCAGTCCGGGCATGGCGATCACAGACTCTTCCGGCGGCGCCAGCTGGGCCTCGATGGCCTTGATCTCGCGCTGGTAGCGCTCCCGCGAATCCTTCAGGGGGTCGAACTCGAAGTCCTCCACCGGGCGCTCCCCCTTCTTCGGGAGCTCGGTCACCAGGACCGCCACCCGCTGGAAGGCGCCTTCCAGCATTACCTGGTTCTGTGCCAGGGGCACGAATACCGTATCGCCGCTCTGCAGGGCCACGTTGGGATTGCCAAGGCCCTCGGCCCGCAGGGGATAGAGATCCAGCCCGAAGGCCTTCTGGCCGCCGCGCATGACGCGGATGTCACGGTAGCTACCCACGGCCGTGGGACCGCCGGCCAGGCTCAGCAGGTTCACCAGGGAACTGAGGCTCGACACCAGGTAGCTGCCGGGCTTGTAGACCTCACCCATGACGAAGACACGCACCTCGCGCAGCTTGATCACCTGCAGGTCCACCGAGGACCGGGAGAAGTTGCGGCTCACCAGGCTCTGCACCGCCGCCTTGGCCTTGCCCAGGCTGAGCCCGCCCACCTTGGCGGTGCCCACCTTGGGAATGACGATCTCGCCCCGGCCATCCACCTGCAGCGGCAGGTCGAAGGTGGCGCTGCCGAACACATTGAGGTTCAGGCGGTCGCCCGTGCCCAGCACGTAGTCCTCGGCGATGCCCCCTTCGGTGGCCGCCGAGCCCGCCTGCCGCACCTGGAACAGGTCCGCAGCGAAGCGGCGGGGCCCCTTCTCCCGGGCCTTCAGGGCCTTGATCTCCTCGTCGAGCTTGTCGTCCTCGCGCCGCAGCCGCGTGGCCTCGTCCGGCGCAGCCGCTGGGGCCGCACCCTTCGTCGGCACCGCATCCGGCGCCCCCGCCCCCTGAGTCGCCGCCGCCTTCAGTGCCTGGAGATCCAGGCCCTGGGGCAGCTGGGCCAGGATCGGCAGACAAGCGAACAGCAACCCCACACGCATCATGTGCCGCATCGTTGATTCCTTCTGCAAGGGACATCCTTCAGGAAAGTGCATGGCCAGCATTCTAAGGGTGGAGCTGCCCTGGGAGTCTCTGCACCGGGCCCAACAGCAGAATAGCAAGGGCTAAGTGATTGTGTAAAATCGAGTTTTACGTGTTGCCCCGGTCCCCGGGCACCCAGGGGGAGCTCTGGTGTATCTTGGCCACAGGAAGAAACATTCAGGCCACCCCTGAATCCCCAGTATGGTTTCAACACCAACTGATCACTTGTTGTCCTTATGCCCTTCCTCGTCAAATGAGAAACGCGTCCCAAGCTTGACCCACACTGGTACCTAACCATGAACCCAAGCATCAGCCCCAGTGAGCCCCTCGCCGGTCCAGACCTGCTGCGGCGGCCCCTGCTCCGGCAAGGCGTCAAGCTGGCCCTGGACGGGTTCCTCGCCAGCCTGTCCTGGTTCTTCTGCCAACAGATCTTCGCCGATCCCGGCACCGGGACCCACGGCGCCTTGAAGTGGACCCTCCTCGCCCTGGGCATCAACCTTCTCTTCCAGTTGACCCGCCAGCACTACCGCCTCATCGGCTTTCGGGATGCCCTACGCCTCGCCCTAGCCACCGGAGTCCTGCTCTTCCTGGGGGTCTTCCTGGCCATGCTCATGCACGGCAACGGCCGAGCCCCCGAGATGGAAACCGCAATTGCCTCCGCCCTCACAACCGGAGGGCTCTGGATGCTGCTGCGCGGCACCCATCGCGCCTACCACGAGCTCACCACTGGCGGGCACCTCCGGGCGCCTGATGGGGTCGCTGCCCAGCGGACCCTCATCGTGGGGGCCGGTCGCGCCGGCGTCATCATCGCAGAAGAGCTGAAACGGCACCACGAGCTGAACAGCGAGGTCGTTGGCTTCATCGACGACGCCCTCGAGAAGCAGGGCATCCGGATCCAGGGCACGCCCATGCTAGGCCCCAGTGCGATGCTGGCCACCCTCATCGAGCAGTACGAGGTCACCCAGGTGGTGTTGGCCATTCCCAGCGCCTCGGGCAAAGTCATCCGGCGGCTCACCGACATCGCCCGCAAGGCTGGCGCCACCGTCAAGACCGTCCCTGGCATCTACAACCTGCTGGGGAACCGCAACTGGAAACCCGAGCTGAAGGACATCTCCATCGACGACCTCCTCCGCCGGGAACCCGTGACCCTGGATCAGAGCTCCCTGCAGCTGATTCTCGAAGATTCGGTGGTCCTCATCACGGGCGGCGGCGGCTCCATCGGGAGCGAGCTGGCCCGCCAGGTGGCCGCCTTCCGGCCCAGCCGGATCATCCTGTTGGGGCGTGGCGAGAACAGCCTCTGGGGCTGTGAGCGCGCCCTGCGGGCCGAGTTCCCTAACCAGAGCCTGTCCCTGGAGCTCTGCGACATCCGCAACCCCACCCGGCTGGAGCAGGCCTTCAGCCGCTGGCATCCCAAGGTGGTGCTCCACGCCGCGGCCCACAAGCATGTCCCCTACCTCGAGGCGCACCCCGAGGAAGCCGTCGAGAACAACGTGCTGGGAACCCGGAATGTGCTGCACGCGGCCCTGGCCGTGGGCTGCCATACCTTCGTGAACATCTCCACGGACAAGGCCATCAACCCCACCAACGTGCTGGGCGCCACCAAGCGCATCGCCGAGTCGCTGGTGCTCCAGGCCGCTACCCGTGCCCCCGAAGGCGCCCGCTATGTGAGCGTGCGGTTCGGCAATGTCCTCGGCAGCCGCGGCAGCGTGATCCCCATCTTCCAGGACCAGATCCGAAACGGCGGCCCCATCACCATCACCCACCCGGACATGACCCGCTACTTCATGACCATCCCCGAGGCCAGCCAGCTGGTGCTGCAGGCGGGCATCCTGGGCGAGACCGGCAAGGTCTACGTGCTGGACATGGGCGAACCAGTCCGCATCGTAGACCTGGCCACCGACATGGCCCGCCTCAGCGGCCTCGATCCCTCCCGGGACATCGACATCCAATTCACGGGCATCCGCCCCGGCGAGAAGCTCTTTGAGGAGATGTTCTCTCCCCAAGAAGACCAGTGCTCCGAGGTCCATCCCAAGGTCTTCAACGCGAACCTCACCGAATTCCCTGCGGCCCTCCTGGAGCAAGGCCTGCTGGGCCTCCTGGCTGCCCTCAAGGCCGCAGAGGGGCAGAGGCAGATCCAGATCCTCCACTGGCTCCAGCAGCTGGTCCCGAGCTACCAGCCCTCCCCCACCGGCCTGGGTCGCTACGGCGAACAAGTCGCCGACCGCCGAGCCTCCGGCGCCTACGCCATCCTGTAAATCACGGAGCTTCACCGGCAGTTAAAGGGAAATTGCTTTTGCCGGTAATTCCAGTAATTACAGTGATTGTCCTGACGTCGTCTCGGCTTGGGCGGGCGCCTATAGAAAGACTTCTTTTAGACGGGGATAAAAGGGATGGACGGGGATGGGGGCGAGGCTACCCCCGCATGAGCCCGCCCCTGGATAGAGCCCATGCTTATTGCAGCCCCACCCGTCTTTATCCCCGTCCATCCCTTTTATCCCCGTCAAAAGCCCTTAGCTTTTGCCCTTTCCCCTACCAACGCCCCGTCCCCAGCCCAGCCAGATAACAGAACGGTTTTCTGCCTGTGTTACCCTAATCAGGCCGATTACATCTGCTCTCCCTCGGCGGCGACCTCTGCAGGAAGCCCACCTCCCCTCCTGGTTCAGGATTTG
>CAIRAS010000285.1 GCA_903876615.1 uncultured Holophagaceae bacterium | reverse complement strand
TCCCGCGCATCCACGGCGAGGACTACCAGTTCCAGATCGGCAAGGCCGTGGTCCTGCGCTCCGGCACGGACGTGCTGCTGGTGGGCTGCGGACTCGGCACCAGCATCTGCCTGGACGCCGCGGAGCTGCTGGCCGCCGAGGGCATCGAGGCCACCGTACTGCACACGCCCACCCTCAAGCCCTTCGACCAGGACACGCTGGTGGCCCTGGCCCGCACCCACCGCGCCGTGGTCACCTGCGAAGAGCACCAGGCTCACGGCGGCCTCGGGGGCATCGTCGCCGAGGTGCTTTCAGAAGCCCATCCCATGCCGGTCCGCCGCGTGGGTGTGCAGGATCAGTTCGGCCAGAGCGGCAAGCCCGACCAGCTGCTGGCAGCCTACGGCATCACGCCCGAGGCTGTCGTGGCAGCGGCCAAGTCCGCGCTCTGATGGCCACCGAGACCTTCCAGGCCAGCCGCTGGACCCAGGGCAATCACCTCTTCGCCACGGTCATCGAGGTCACGGAGGCCGCGGTGGTGCGCCGCAAGCGCTCCTGGTTCACGCTGAATGAGATCAGCATCCACCTGTCCAAGGTGGCCAGCGTCCGCATCGACACGGGCCTCCTGTGGTCGGACATCCTCGTGGAGAGTACGGGCGGCAGTGATCCCCTCACCAGCCATGGCCACCGGAAGGCCGACGCCCGCCGCATCAAGGAGCTGATCGAGGCCGCCCAGACCCGGGGGGTGCGATAGCCCGCCAGCCCTGAAGCCCCCCAACCCATGTCTTGAGCCCCCTGCCAGGCGGAACGATGCACCCCTCCGACTCCGAGCCCTCCGACGCCACCACGCCCAGGTCGCCCGACCTGCTGCGGCTGGCTCCCGGCACTGAGGTCGGTCGCTTCCAGGTCCGGAACCTGCTGGGCCAGGGCGGCATGGGCGCGGTCTACCTGGCCTGGGATCCCGTGCTGGAGCGGAAGGTTGCGCTCAAGGCCATCCGCCTGGGGCACGACGGGCAGGTGGCCTCCACGGGCCGCTTCCGCCGGGAGGCCATGGCCCTGGCCCAGCTCAACCACGGCAACGTCTGTCAGGTACATGACTGGGTGGAGGCGCGGGACAGCGCCTTCATCGCCATGGAGTTCATCGAGGGCGAGACGCTTTTGGCGGCGGCTCCGCGCATGGACCTGCGCCAGAAGCTGCAGGCGCTGCGGTCCATCGCCCATGCCCTGGAAGCCGCCCACGCCAAGGGCATCGTCCACCGGGACCTGAAACCCAGCAATGTCATGCTCGATGCCTCGGGTCAGGTCAAGGTGCTGGACTTCGGCCTGGCGCGACTGGTGGATGAGAGCAACTCCGGCGTCCAGCTGGCGACCGGCCCAGCACCCAACCTCCAGCTGCTGCAGGGTGTGGCCGCCGCGGGGCAGACGGTGGGAGCGACCGGGGCGCCGCTGGGCGAGGAGCTGACCGATCCGGGAGCGTCCTCGGTGCCCTCACCGCCCCCCTGGGGGGAGCTCACAGAAGTGGGCACCTTCATGGGCAGCCCCACCTACGCTTCACCGGAGCAGATGCGGGGGCGGCGGGTCGGGCCGCCCAGCGACATCTTCTCCCTGGGAGTGGTGGCCTGGGAGCTGCTGCTGGGGGACCACCCTTTTCCCGGGGAAGGGCAGGCTCGGATGGTGGCCACCCTCGACGACCGGGCCAAGACCCTGCGGGGTCGGAAGCTCCCGCGGAAGATCGCGGCGATGCTGCGCGCCATGCTCCGGAAGGACGCCCAGAAACGCCCCAGCGCCAGCGAGGTGGCGGCGGTCCTGTCCCGCCACCTGACCCGCACCCCGGCGGGTTGGTGGGCCGCAGGCAGCATGGCCGCCCTCCTCCTCCTCGCCGGACCCGGCTACTACCTCTTCGGCCGCAGCATCATCGCGGACCTGGGCCAGGACCACGCCCCCCGCATGGCGGTCATGCCCATTCGCAACCTCACCGGGGATCCCACCCTGGATGCCGTGGTGAGCGTCGGCATGACCGAGCTCCTGGCCAATGCCCTGCAGGGCTCCCATCGCCTGGCGGTGGTGGAGTCCGAGGCCGTCAGCCGGGCCATCACCGGCTTCCGGCTGAACCCTGCCGAGGCTCAGGAACCTGCCGGGCAGGCACGGATCGCCCAGGCCCTGGGCGTCCGCCTCCTGCTGCGGGGCACCCTGAGCCAGGACCCAGCGGGCCCCGCGCACCTGCTCACCTACGAGCTGGTGGACCAGGCCGGTCGGGCACGGGCCTCTGGAGTCGTGAAGGCTCCCCGGGTCGGGGCTTTCGCGCCCTATGCCCTGGTGGACCCCGCCGCCCACGACCTGCTGCGGAAGGTGGATCCGCTGCGGTCCAGCGCCACCCGAAGTCAGCCCATCCCGCCCGAAGTCTTCTCGGCCTACGCCAACGGGAAATCGCTGTTCCTGAAGGGGGACTTCAAGGGCAGTGAACCCTTCCTGCGCGAGGCCGCCATGCAGGCACCGGGCTTCTCCAGCGCGGTCTCCGGCTATGCCGCCTGTCTCCGCCGCCTGGGCCGGGAGTACGCCCCGGCCGTGGCGAACTGGGCCCTCATGTCCGCCCGGGCCACCGGTGACCGCTGGGCTGAGGGCCGCGCCCTGGGACTGCAGGCCTACCTGGCCAAGGACCTGGGCCGCCTGGACGAGGCCCAGCGGCTGCGGGAAGCCTCCCTGGCCATGGCGCTCGAGATCGGCGACCGGGATGGCGAGACCATCGCCTATAACCACCTGGGGCTCATCGCGGCAGAGCGGGGCCAGATCCGGGAGGCCCAGGGGTTCTACGACCGGTCCCTCCAGCTCAGCCAGCAGACGGGTGACCAGTTCTACCTGTCCCTGGCCCAGAACAATTTGGCGAACCTGGCCCTCAAGAATGGCGACCACAGCACCGCAGCGGCTCTCTACCACAGCAACCTGAAGCTCCACCAGGGTCTGGGCAACCGCTGGGGCGAGGCCCTGGCCTTGAACGACCTGGGGGTCATTGCCCTCATGACGCGGGACCTGCCCGGCGCCGAGGGTCTGCTGACCCGGGCCCTGACGGCCCGGGAGTCCGTGGGTGACCAGAGCGGGCAGATCTCCTGCCTCCGGAACCTGGGCATCCTGGCCCAGATGAAGGGCCAGATCCCGGAAGCCGTGGACTTCCATGGCCGGGCTCTGGCAAAGGCCAAGGCCGTGGGCCTCCGGACCGTCGAAGCGGAGTGCCAGTTCTACGGCGCAGAGGTGGAGCGCCTCCAGCGCCACTTCAAGGAGGCCCGGGAGGGCTACCAGCGGGCGCTGGAGCTGCTGCCCGCCGGGGTGACCCCCGGGGTGCGCCGGGATGCCCAGGCTGGGCTGGCGGAGTGCCTCCTGCGCCAGCCTCGCCCCGATGCGAAGGCCGCGGCGAATCTGCTGGCGCAGATCCCCTCGGGGAGCCTGGACTCGCCCTATGTGCACCGGGCCCTGGCCTGGTCGGCCCTGCGCTCCGGCGAGCGGGAAGGGGCGCTCCAGGAAGTGGCCAAGGCCTTGGCGGATCCCAAGCGGCAGGCCCCGGAGACCCGGGCCGAGCTCGACCAGCTTAGGGCCGAGCTCCTGGCTGGTGGTCGCCCCTAGGTCGTGCCTGGCTTGGCCTTGGGCCGCCCCACCAGCCGCCGGGCCACGATCTTGAGATCGTCCTCCGGAGCCAGGTGATGGCGGCTCTCGCACCTATCCTGCTTCAGGGTCACGCAGACGCGGCCCAGGGGGCAGTTCAGCAGACAGTGCTCACGGACGATCTGGAGCCCCTGAAGCCGCTTCCGGTTCAGCAGCAGCAGGGCAAGACAGCGCAGGGCCTCAGTCATGGCCCGGCCCTTCCGGGGGTGGCGCAAAGCCCGG
>CAIRAS010000284.1 GCA_903876615.1 uncultured Holophagaceae bacterium | reverse complement strand
TGCCCAACGCCGGCAAGTCCACCCTGCTGAACGCCCTGCTGGGGCAGAAGCTGGCGGCCACCAGTCAGATCCCCCAGACCACCCGGACCCGGGTGCTGGGCGTCATCGACCGGGGCGACACCCAGCTGGCCTTCCTGGACACCCCGGGCATCCACCTACCCAAGCACGCCCTCAACGAGCGCATGATGGCCCACGTGGAGCAGGCGCTGGAGGAAGCCGACATCGTCCTCTGGGTGGTGGACGCCGATGCCTACCTGGGCACCGGGGAGCACGCCCTGGCTAAGCGCTTGCGCCGGCTGGAGCGGCCCACCTACCTGCTGCTGAACAAGGTTGACCTGCTCTCCAAGGGCCGCCTCCTGGAGAAGATCGCCACCTACAAGGACCTGCTCCCCTTCAAGGAGATCGTGCCCATCGGCGCCAAGACCGGCCTGAACTTTGAGCCCCTTTGGGCGCTGCTGGAGCGGGATGCCACCCAGCCGGGCTGGCCCTACGCAGAGGAGGTCTTCACCGACCAGACCGAGCGGTCCCTGGCGGCCGAGTTCATCCGCGAGAAGGTGCTGCGCAAGACCCGCGAGGAAGTGCCCCACGGGGTGGCGGTGCTCATCGAGCAGTGGCTGGAGCCCGGCGAGGCCGACTACCCGGAGGACATGGGTCCCGACGGTGTGTTCATCGCCGCGCGGATCGTGGTGGACCGCGACGGGCACCGGAAGATCCTGCTGGGCAGCGGCGGCGCCATGATCAAGGACATCCGCCAGAGCGCCCAGCGTGAGCTGAAGAAGCTGCTCCAGCGGCCCGTCCGGCTGGAGCTCTTCGTCAAGGCCGATGAGGGCTGGCGCGATCGGCCCGACCGCCTGGACCGTCTGCAGCTCTGAGGGCGCCCTAGATGGTGAGGTCCGTGCCCCGGTGGTCGGAATCGAGGGGGTCGAGGCCCTGGGTGCCGGTGATTGGGCCGTACTGCCCCCGGGCGGGATCGAAGGCGAAGACCTCGCCGGTCTCGATCTTGTAGACCCAGGCGTGCAGGTGGAGCATGCCGCTGGCCACGGCCTTGGCCACGCTGGGGTGCTTGCGCAGGTTGTCCACCTGGACCAGCACGTTTTCCTCCACGGTGGCGTGGAGCAGGTCGCTCCCCTTCAGGTGGCCGTAGCTCTCCCACATGATGCGTTCCGTGGTGCGGCAGTGGGCCAGCCAGGCCCGGGTGGCCGGCAGCTCGCCCAGCTCGTCGGGGTTCAGCAGCGCCCGCATGGCGCCACAGTTGGAGTGGCCGCAGATGATGATGTGCTTCACCTTCAGGGAGGCGACGGCGAACTCGATGCCGGCGGCCATGCCGCCCATGCTCTCGTAGGGCGGGATGAGGTTGCCCACATTGCGCAGAATGAACAGCTCGCCGGGCTGCGTCTGCGTGATCAGGTTCGGGCTGATGCGGGAATCCGAGCAGGTGACAAACAGCGTCTCGGGTGTCTGCTCATTCTGGTCCAGGCGCTCGAACAGCTCCCGGTGGGTGCTGAAGATCTGGGTCTGGAACTGGTGGATGCCTTGGACGAGCTTCTGCATCCGACCATGTTACCCCGGGTAGGCTCCCTTGTCAGAGGCTCAGGCGCGCCATGTGCTCTTCGGGGGTGATGGGTACGTTGGGCTCGTCGTGGATGATCTTGCCGTCCCGGAGCTTCACGATGCGGTGGGCATGGCGGGCAATGTCCTCCTCGTGGGTCACGAGGATGATGGTGTTGCCCTTCTGGTAGAGGTCCTCGAAGAGGGCCATGATCTCGATGCTGGTCTTGGAATCCAGGGCTCCCGTGGGCTCGTCCGCCAGCAGGATGGAGGGCTCGTTCACCAGGGCCCGGGCGATGGCCACGCGCTGGCGCTGACCGCCAGAAAGCTGGTTGGGCATATGGTCGCTGCGGGTGCCGAGGCCGACGTTCTCCAGGGCCTTCTGCGCCATCTGATGTCTCT
>CAIRAS010000283.1 GCA_903876615.1 uncultured Holophagaceae bacterium | reverse complement strand
GACGCCACGCACTCCACCCTGCGCCTGCCCTCGGGCGGGCAGGTGTCACTCTCGGCCACGGAGCTGCGGCTCCTGCAGGTGCTGGCGCTCAACCCCGGCGAGGTGGTCGAGCGCAGCGCCCTGCTGCACAGCCTCCAGCAGGCCGTGGATGCCCCGGCGATGCAGCGGCTGGAGGCCCACATCAGCCGCCTGCGGGGCAAGGTCCGCCAGCAGTCAGGCGCCGAGCCCCTGCCTCTCCAGGCCTGCCACGGCATCGGCTATTCCTTCCTGGCCCCCCTGCGGCTGCAGGCCTAGGGGCGATGTCAGGAATGGTCAGCAAATGTCAGGAAGTGTTCATCGGTATTGATCGTCCTGAAGCGGCCAGGGTGCGACTTTGAGGATGGGGATAGCCGGCCTTGACCTGCTCCCGTCTGCAACCTAACCGCATCCCAGGTGTAACCATGCAACATCCTCGCCTTCTGCCCCTGCTCTTCCCCGCCGCGCTGCTCCTGGGCGTGCTCGCCTGCCGCGGCAGCCAGACTGGTGGCGACCCGATGACCCCCGTCAGCCTGGTCCTGGTCATCACACCGGGCACGGCCTCGGTGGCGCCGGGCCAGACCCTGCAGTTCTCCGCCAACGCCCCCTTGGGCAATGGCATCACCTGGTCCGTCCAGCCGGCGGCCGCCGGCACCATCACTGCCACGGGCCTGTTCACGGCCTCGACCACCCAGGGCCCGTGCCAGGTGCTGGCCGTGTGGAACAACGATGCGCACTACACCGCCAGCGCGACCGTGACGATCCTGCCGCCGCCGCCCATCACCGTGATCACCCCGACCCTGGTGCAGGCCTCGGGCATCCAGCAGACCGTCCCCGGCACCGGCATCGCCCACGCCGCCGTGGTGGGCGAGAGCGTCCCCGCGACGAACGCCGTCGGCACCGTGGATCCCAATGTGAAAGTGCGGCACGGGTTCGAGCCGCCGAAGTGAGCTTGTTGAGAAGAGAAAAGAACAAGAACAACTGATCCACCACGAAGACACGAAGGCACGAAGAAAAGCGAAGAAAGCAAAGCAAGCAAGCAGCGCAAGGCACCACGGCACCACCCGCCGTTTTTCCTCTCGGATTCGCGCAGCGAATCCGAGCCGCACGCGAACGACCGCCCAATCCGAACCCTCCCAGGTGACCCCATGCGCCACTCCTTCCTCACCCCCACCATCGCCGCCCTCATCGCCTGCAGCAGCCCCATGCTGTTGGCCCAGGAGCTGTCTGTCACGGCGGCCGTGGATGCGGCCCCGGCCCCGACCATCGCCTACCAGGGGCGACTGCTGGAGGGGACGACACCGGCCAACGGCGCGCGCCAGTTCGTGTTCAGCATCCTGGACAGTTCGGGCGTTGAACAGTGGAGCTCCGGTCCGCTGAGCGTGACGGTGACAGAGGGCCTCTACTCCGTGGTGCTGGGCGGCCCAGGAATGCCGGGGCTGCCCGTGGCCCTGCTGGGCAAGGCGGGGCTGAAGCTCCACGTGGTGCTGGCGGGCCAGGCCCTCTCGCCGGATGCCACCATCGTCCCGGCCTTCCAGGCCCGTAGCGCCTGGGAAGTGACGGGCGCCTTCAGCGGAGACCTTGCGGGCACGCAGAACCAGATCCTGATCATGAAGCTGCAGGGCACGCCCCTGGACCTCACCACCAGCGCACCCACCAGCGGCCAGGCCCTGGTGTTCAACGGCACCAAGTGGGTGCCGTCGACGGTGGTCGGCACCCCTGGGCCTGCGGGTGCCAGCGGGCTACAGGGTGCGACCGGTGCCACCGGCGCGCAGGGCCCCATCGGGCTCACCGGCGCGACGGGTGCGACGGGTTCCGCAGGCACCAACGGCCTGGACGGCAAGACCGTACTGAGCGGCAACGCCAACCCCGCCGTGGGCGTGGGCGCCAACGGAGACTTCTACCTGAACACCACGACCAATGCGCTGTGGGGACCCAAGGCCGCCGGTGTCTGGCCCGCGGCCAGCGTGAGCCTGGTGGGACCTGCGGGCGCCGCTGGCGCAGTCGGCGCCAAGGGTGACACGGGCCTGACCGGAGCCACCGGCGCCAAGGGCGATACGGGTTCAGCTGGTGCCACGGGCGCCAGCCCCTTCACCCTGAACGGCAGCAACGCCGTCTACACCGCCGGTTCGGTGGGGATCGGGTCTGCCCTGGCGGGCTCGCCCGCCGCCCCCCACGCCAGCGCCGCCCTGGACGTGGCCAGCACCACCAAGGGCTTCCTACCCCCGCGTATGACGGCCGCTGATCGCGCCGCCATCGCCACCCCCGCCGCGGGCTTGTTGGTCTATCAGTCCGACGGCACCGCAGGCCTCTACCAGTTCGACGGTGCGGCCTGGGCCCAGGTGGGCGGCGGTAGCGGAGGGGGTTCTGGCACGGTCACCAGCGTCACCAAGACTGCTGGCTCGGCCATCACCATCGGCGGCACGGCCGCAGCGCCCACCGTGGGCCTGGACCCGACGGCCCTGACGCTGACGCAAAGCCAGATCACCAGCCTGAGCACGGACCTGGCGGCGAAGGTGCCCACCAGCACCACCGTCAACGGCCATGCTCTCAGCGCCAACGTCACCGTCTCTGCCAGCGACCTCACCACCGGGACGCTGCCCCATACGCAGCTGCCCACCCTCGCCAAGGCCGATGTGGGCCTGGGCAATGTGGATAACACCGCGGACGCCAACAAGCCCGTGTCCAGTGCCACGGTCACGGCGCTGGGCCTGAAGGCCTCCCTGAACTCCGCGCCGACCTTCACCGGCAATGTCACGGCCCCCACCTTCGTGGGCGCCCTCTCGGGCAACGCGACCACGGCGACCAGTGCGACCAGTGCGACCACGGCTGGCAGTGCCACCACCGCCGCCGGGCTGTCGGCCACGCTGGCCGTCGGCAGCGGCGGCACGGGCACGAGCAATGGCTCGATTAACGGCCCCGGCGCCCTCACTTTCACGGCAGGCGGCAGCAACCAAAATGTCACCCTCACACCCAGCGGAACGGGCTACACGCTGCTGAATGGCAATGTCGGCGTCGGTACCACTGCGCCAGGCAACCTGCTTTCCATCACCGCCGGGAACGGGACCGGACTCATCTGGGGTGGGACTTCAACAGTGGACGGCGTTGAGGTTGGTGGAGCCGGAACGGATCGATGGCTCGCGGCTCAAAGGAATGCCGGCTCTCCCTTGAATCTGTCCAAGCCAACAGGGGCATCGGATAACACCTTTATCTCCTTCTATGTGG
>CAIRAS010000282.1 GCA_903876615.1 uncultured Holophagaceae bacterium | reverse complement strand
CGGTGGTGTTCTTCGCTTCCAGCTTCTTGTCGAAGCGGGTCTTGGGCGCCACGTAGACCTCGCAGCCGAGGATGGGCTTCACGGCCAGGGTGCCGTCGGCCTCCCGCGTCTTCTCGCAGGCATCGAAGAGCTTCATCATCCCGAACATGTTGCCGTGGTCGGTGACCGCCACGGCGGGCATGCCGGAGGCCCGGCACTTCTTCACGAGCTCGGGAATGCGCGTGAGGCCGTCCAGCAGGGAGTGTTCGGTGTGCAGGTGCAGGTGCGCGAAGCTCATGGCCCCATTCTCCGCTGGATCCCCACCCTTGGGGGAAGTCCCACGAAGTCAGTGCCGGGAGAGCAGCTCTTCCAGGGCCTGCCGCAGCTGGTCGCCGGAGGCCCCGGTTTCCAGGCGGGCGTGGGGGCCTTCGGTGGCGGGGCCGCCGATCTGGATCCAGCGGGGCCGGCGGCGCAGCAGGTTGCCCTCGCGCCAGACGGCCAGGATGCTCGGCTCCCGGGCCCAGAGCAGGACGCTCGGGTAGGGACCCTCCCGGGGGGGCACGGTGCCCCAGGGCTCCACCTCGGCGCCCCAGCCATGGAGCAGGGCCAGGAGCCGGTCGCTCTCTCCGGGGTGATCCATGCCCAGGGCCACGGTCCAGCCGGAGAGAAAGTCCCGGTGGCTGGGCTGGCTCGCCTCGTCGCGGTCATACCAGCCGAGGCGCTCCTGGCCTTGGAGGACCCGGCTCTGGACGCGGTAGCTGCTGCCGTCCGCGCCCAGGAGGGTGAGGTCCGCGGCCGCCTTGACCTGGTCCGCCCAGGTGGCGCCGAACAGGGCCTCCAGGGCCGGTTCGGCGCGATCGGTGCGGAAGGTGCGGCCCGGGACCAGACTCTGCCAGCCTTCCCGCTCGGTCTCGGCGAGCTGGATGCGGGCCTCCAGGACGCTCACCACGAGCCACTGCCAAGCGGACCCGATGGCCAGGGCCAGGATCAGCAGGCTGAACCCGGAGAGGCGGATCTTGAGGTCGAAGAGGCTGAAGGCCGCCAGCTCCACCACCACCGGCAGGGTGACGCCCAGGAAGCCCAGGAAGAGGCGGCGGCCCAGGGGGTCACCCTCCTGCCGGGCGCGGTAGGTCCAGTAGATGATGCAGCCGCAGCCCGTCAGGTAGACGAGGTTGGAGGTGTTGTGCAGCCAGGTGTCGCCCAGGCTCGGGTGGGGCAGGACCAGGTTGCGGAGGAAGTTCGGGATCAGGGCCAGGGCCACCCAGCGGGGGAACTGCTTGGGGATGTGACCCTGGAAGAGCCGGGTGAAGGCGGCGCTGAGCGCCAGGAAGCCGAAGGCCATGAGCAGGCTCTGGGCCCGGTCCACCAGATGGGGATTCAGGTCGGCCTGGGCGCCCAGGGCCAGGACGCCGTGGCGCAGGCTCACCAGGAGGCAGGCCAGGGCCAGCCAGCCGACCATGCGGTCCCGCCGGGTGAGGGCGTCCGCCGCGAAGCTGATGCAGAGGGCGGCGAGGGCTCCCGCCTGGAGAGCATCGAGGAAGGGCCAGTCCAGAAGCTGCATGCGGGGGGG
>CAIRAS010000281.1 GCA_903876615.1 uncultured Holophagaceae bacterium | reverse complement strand
GTTGGAGGACCCCGCCCAGTGTCTCTACCGGGAGGCCCGGCATGACCTGGGCCAGCCCTGGCGCATCGACCTGAGCCTCCGCCAGCATCCGGCCCTCCGCCGCGCCGCCTGCCTCGCCTTTCCGGAGTGCGGGTGGACCCCACCCGATGAGGTGCCGGATGATGGTGCCATGGTCTTCCAACGCAGCAGTCCCGACACCTGGAAGCGGGACTTGGCCGCCCAACTGGAGCTCCTGGCCCAAGAGGGACTGAACCCGCACCAGGTGATGATCCTGGCCAGGCGTAGGCCCAACTCTCTGGGCCTACAGGACGGTCAGCTGCTGGGCCCCTGGCAGCTGAACGCCATCCCTGACTGGTGGGAAGAGGAAAAGGCTGGTCAGGTCCGGATGGGCACGGTCCACGCATTCAAGGGCCTGGAGGCGGATGTGGTGATCTACCTGGCGCCGGCCTATCGGGACACAGAGGGGCCGCGGTTGGCCTACACGGCCTACTCCCGGGCTCGGCACCGCCTCATCGTGCTGGAGAAGGCCCTGGCGCAGCCGGAGACGCCCAAGGTTGCTGTGCCTCAGGCGCCCAGGCCTGTGTCGTCGCCGCCGGTGGTCCATCAGGTCCGGTCCTTCAGCGAGGCCCAGCGGGAGTCCCTCATGGGGGCCCTGACCGCAGCCCGGGACTGGAAGTCCGAGCGGCCCATCAAGCCTCCACCACCGACTCATTGAAGTCTTCGACCAGGGCTCGGAAGGTCTTCTGAGCCTCGAGGATCACCTCCTTCGTGGCTCCGCCCTCCAGGTCGATGTCGTATTGCAGGATGGGGTCCCCTTCGGCATCCAGGAAGGCCCGCCCGTAGCGGTTCTCCTGGTTCCACCGGTTCACGGCCTGCTGGTCTGGTCGGGCCTTGAAACCGATGTGGAACTGGAGTGAGCTGAACTCTGGCATTGAGCCATAGGGGAAGATCAGCGCCTTGAGGGGGCCAATGTTGAACTTCAGATAGGCCCCTTCTCCGACTTGGGTGCGGCGGGTCACGATGCCATGTGCATCCAGCAGCGCCTCGAGGCGGTCGATGGTGATGGAGGTGAAGACCTCCGCCACCATGGGCTCTTGGGGCCTTCCCTCGGTCGGAGGCTGGATGTCAGCAGCCGGGACATGACCGGCGGCCGGTTTGGTCGAGGCATCCTCTCCGCAGAAGAAGGACGGGACCCGGCGCCGGATGGTCACCTTGGTTCGGGGTAGGGGGTTGGGGCTGGGCATGCAAACCTCCGTGGGAGGTAGAGCCTGCGGCACCCCGATAGACAATCTCTGGCAACCCCGTGGCTTCAGCGAGCGGGTGTTCCCGCAAGGGAAGGGGTCATGGCCTTTACCATCCAGGCGGGAAGGGTCTGCTCCGCCTGGACCGGGTGCTTCTCCGGAGTGGAGCCATCCCAGCCGGGGACGGAGAAAGCCGGAATGCCCATGCCATCGGCCACAATCCTTTCCCGCTGCATGCCTTCCGTCGGAGGGCCGCAGAGGATGATGGCATTGCTGCGGGCCACCAGTTGCTCGCAGGAGCGGAGGACCTGGGCTCGAACGGTCAGGCCTCGCTCCCCACTCTCATCCACGAACTCGAAGTTCAGGTGGGGCACCACCAGGGTGGCTGTGGGCAGGACCGCCTGGGCCCACCGGGCGATCACTTTCATGGCGCCCTGGTTGTGGGCGATGGCTTCGGGAGACCCGTCCCCCCGAAGCGGCCCGGCGAGGTAGACCACCCCCGGGTCAGGGCCCAGGGCGGCCTTCAGTTGCCCCCAGGCCTCCAGCGCCTGGTGCAGCCTCACCGTGATCTCCGTATCTGCCGCGGACCGGTGCAGCCCCTCGGCGCGCCATCCCAGGGAGGTCGCCAGGGAGCCGAGCTGGTGGTTGATGGGGGCTCTGGTCATCAGGCGGCGGGAGGCTTCCAGGGTGCAGGTCCAGAGGATGTCAGGCAGGCGCATTTCCTCCCGTTGGGCCCAGGCCTCCAGGAAGCCCCGCTCAAAGGGCGCGTTGTGCGCGACGATCTCCACAGGACCCGGCCCGAGGGTCGTGAGCAGCTCCGCCAGGACCACTCGCGAAGGTCTCCCCTCGCTCTGGCAGAGCCAGGGGGAGATCCCATGGACCCGGAAGGCCTCCGGTGAGGCCGGGGGGGCGTCCGAGACAAGCCGGTCCAGGCGGGCGGCGCCCCGCAGGGCCAGCTCCAGCACCTGGGCCGTGGCCGGGCTCAGGCCTGTGGTCTCGAAGTCGAGATAGAACCGGCGTGGTGAGGAGGGCAGGTGATGGGTGCTCATGGTTTCAACCATCCGTCATTCCATAGGACACGCCATGTCCAATCCACTGGGGGTCTGAGTAGACATTTTTTGTCGTGCATCGCTTCCCATACTCCCGACGACTCAACTGTCCCGGAGGCATGCCATGACCGAGATCACCCCCCTGCTTCACAGCCGACTCGCGGGCATCCCCGCCGAGGGACCCTTCGAGGTCGATCTACTGGTGCGGGTCCAGGCACCGGATGCGCCGGAGATTCAGTCCACACCCCGCATGCCGCTGCATCTGGCGATCGTCCTGGACCGCTCGGGCTCCATGTCCGGTGGCCCCCTACGGGAGGCTTGCCGCTGCGCCGCCGCCATCTTGGACCGCATGGGACCCCAGGACCGCCTGGCGTTAGTGGCCTACGATGACCGGGTCAAGCTGCTGAGGCCCTGCACACCTCTGCATGACAAGGAAGAGACCCGGCAAAGACTGGCCCGCCTCCAGACCGGGGGCTGCACCGACCTTCACCAGGGCTGGGCTGCGGGTGTCGCGGAACTCAACAAGGTCCATCAACTCGGGGTCATCAGCCGGGTGCTGCTGCTGTCCGACGGTCAGGCCAATGCGGGCATCACAGACCCGGACGAGCTGGCGAAATACTGTGTCGAAGCGCAGCTTGCGGGAGTCAGCACCTCCACTTATGGACTCGGGCGCGATTTCGGCGAGAACCTGATGACCGGCATGGCCAAGCACGGGCAGGGCCGCTCCTACTTCGGCGAGAGCGCCGAGGATCTGATGGATCCCTTCATGGAGGAGTTCGACCTGCTGTCAAACCTCGTGGCCCGGAGGCTCACGGTGTCGCTCAAGACACTGCCCGGCGTCCGCGTCATCCAGCGCAACGGCTACCTGCCGAGTGGAGAAGGGGCCTGGTCCTTGCCGGATCTGCCCTATGCCGGTGAGGCCTGGGCGCTCTTCCGTCTGGAAGGCCAAGCCTCGGACCTCACGGCCTGGGCCGTGGACGGGACACTGGCCCTGGCCCAGGTCGAGATCCAGTGGCAGGACCCTGACGGGAAGCCGCTCGCCCTTCCATCCATGCCGGTCCGACTGCCGCTGCTGCCCTCCACGGCCTACTCGGCCCTGCCTGAGGACGAATTGGTAGCCCGTCGGCTGGGTGAGATCCGGACCGCTGAGTTCCAGGAGCAGGCCCACCGGGCCGCGATGGAGGGCGACTGGGCCCGGGTGCAGGTGCTTCTGGACGAGCTCAAGGCCATCTCCGGCGACAACTCCTGGAGCCGATCCATGGTG
>CAIRAS010000280.1 GCA_903876615.1 uncultured Holophagaceae bacterium | reverse complement strand
TAACCCGTCATCCCGAAGAGCCGTGTGTGAACAGCACTTGCACGGTTCTGTGAGAGGTGCCCCCAGGTAACTGGGGGTGCCTCCTCGAGAGCCCGCACCGCACACCGGATACAGCGCACACCCCCCACAGGTGCTGCGCTGCCGCACGCCGGGGCAGTCGCCGAGGATGCCGAGGTGGCTGAGGGCGAAGTCGTAGCGCAGGGGATCCTCGGGGTCGAGGCGGCGCAGGGCATCGGTGACCTCGCGGGCCATCTTGCCGTCGGGGGTGGCGCGCCGGCTGAGGCCGATGTAACGGGCGACGCGGGCCACGTGGGTGTCGAGGGGGATGATCAGCTCCCGGGCCGGAAAGCGGGTCCAGAGGCCCAGGTCAGGCCAGCCCGGTCGCACCATCCAGCGCAGGAACATCCGCCAGCGCTTGCAGGCCGCGCCCTCTTCGGGATCGGGGAGGGAGAAGCGCGCGCCGTAGGTGGCGGGCAGTTCCATGCGGAGCCGCTGCACTAGCCGCGAGAGGGCCTGGTCGGCGGGCTCGTTGGGGTCCGGCAGCAGGTGGGCCTCCAGGCCCTGGCCGCTCTCGCCGTGGAGGCGCCGCCAGGCCAGCAGCCACTCGGTCATGTCCGAGCCGGTGTGGAAGCGCCAGACCCAGGGCTGCAGCGCCCGCTGCAGCGCCTGCCGCGCCTCGGCTTCCGTGTGGGCCAGCAGCCAGGCGGTGGGGGAGGGGCCCAGCGGCACCAGGGCGGCCTGGACGGCGCGGACCATGGGGTCCACCCGCCCGTAGGCCAGGTGGGCCGCCACGAAGGCCGCCACCTCCCGGTCCAGGGGGTCGGTGTAGGTCAGGGGCACCCGGAGGGGGTCCTTCGCCAGGGCCAGCGCCGTGTCGTACTGCCCGCAGAGTGCGTCCAGGCGGACCTTCAGAGAGCGTGTCGAGGTGCCCATGGGCTCTAGTGTCCCAGCTAGGATCTGGTCGTCGCCGCGAATTAACGAGCCCGGTGCCTAAAATTACTATGTAAGTAAAGACGCAGCCGCTACACTCATGAGCGGTGGCCCGTGGCCCCTTTTGGAGCAGTAACCGCACATGATGAACCTGCGTGGCCTTGGGAACCTGGCGAAGATCCTTGAAGAAGCAGCAAAACCCGATTCAGTCCTGCGGGAAGACCGTGAGAAGCCCAAGCCGAAGTTTCTGAAGAAGGGTGAGAAGGCCGGCAACATCCGGGTCATCGATCCCAAGCGGAAAGTGTGGTACCAGAAGCGCCTGAAGGAAGCCACCGCGAAGGCCGCCGGCAGCGAAGCCAGCGAGGCTGCTTCGGGTCCTGTGAGTGCTCCTGCGGCCCCCGTGTTCGCGAAGAACGTCGCGTCCCTGGTGGGTGGTTCCCTGCTGCAGACCCTGGCTGCTGCCAAGGATGCGAAGCCCAAGTCCGATTCCCCGAAGCGCTCCGAGTCTTGGCGCCGCAAGCCAGGTGAGTCGATCTTCTAGCTATCGGCTATTGGCTGTCAGTTATCGGTGAAAGAGGGGCCCGGCTGGGTCCCTTTTTTTGGCTCTTCTGGGATTTCTGGGAATTCCAACGCTCCATGGATTCATGCCGTTCGTGGGGGAAGAGCAACCACTCTCACAGAGGATGCGGAGAGGGCTGAGGTTCGCCGAGAACAGCCGGTAAACCGCAGCCCTCAGCGCCCCTCCGCTCCCCTCGTCTTTTCTCTGCGAGAGTGGTTGCTTTCCGCTGAGCGTGCGGAGAATCCACAGGGCGTGGGTGGCGTGTTTTGGCACTAACGCCCTCACACAGCGGAGTGAATGCCGAACTTCCGCCCGATCCACGTCGCGGCCAGCGGGCGCTCCAGCTTGCCGCGGCGCAGATCGCCGAGGGTGAGCAGGGCCAGATCCAGCACCGGCGTGGCCGGGGATAGGGTGCCATCCGCCAGGCGGGCCGCGAGGTCTGCGCGGGCGATGGCGTGGAGGCCGTCGGCCAGGCGCACATGCACCGCCTGGGGATCCGCCAGCGCGTTGCCCGCCTTGGTGGCCGCCTGGCTCACCCCGCGCAGCATGCCGTCGATGGCGCAACCCGAGGGCGCGGTTGCCAGGGTAGGTTCCGCGATGGCGACGAAGCGCTGCTCGAGCAGGGTCCAGGCCGCCTGGTATTGGGTGCCCTTGTGGCGCCAGCGGCTCATGAGGGCATCCAGCTCCGGCGCGAGGGCTGCGGCCTCGCTGGGGCGCTCCAGGGCCAGCAGCCAGAGGCGGGCCTCATCGGGCAGGGCGGTAAAGGCAGCGAGGTTCATGGAGACTCCCGGAACTGGAACTGTCTCTAGGATGCCGGCAAGCCGCCAGCCATGCCTGTCCGAACAGCTGCTCCACAGGTTTCCGTGACGATTGGACCCCGGGGTCTCGCGTAAGGTTAGGAGCGATGCGAGACACTGCGATTCTGCTTCTAAACCTGGGTGGCCCGGTGAACCTGGGCCAGGTGGAACCATTCCTGGCGGCCCTCTTCGGGGACCGGGACCTCATCAAGCTGCCGTGTCCAGCCTGGATGCAGCCATCCCTCGCGCGGCTCATCGCCCGGCTGCGTGCGCCCGGTGCCAAGGGCCGCTATGCGGAGATCGGCGGCGGCTCCCCGCTGCTGCGCGAGAGCGCCCTCCAGGGCAACGCGCTGCGGGCGGCCCTGCGGGCGGCGGGGCGCGACGAGGAGGTGAAGCTCTGCTTCCGCTATGCGGCGCCCAAGGCTGCGGGCCTGCTGCGGGCCCTCAAACGGGACGGCATCCGCAGGCTGGTGCCGGTGACCCTCTACCCCCATGACTGCCGCGCGACCACGGGCTCCAGCCTGCGGGAGCTGGCCGTGGAGGCCGCCAAGGTCGGCCTGGAGCTGCTGCCGGGCGTGGACCACTACGCCACGGATCCTGACTACCTGGACGCGCTGGAGCGCCCCCTGCGCGCGGCGCTGGTGGAGCTGCCCGAGGCCACCGTGATCTTCAGCGCGCACAGCCTGCCGGTACGGCAGATCGCGGCGGGCGATCCCTACGAAAAGGAGATCCACGCCACCCGCGACGCCCTCATGGCGCGGCTCGGCCCGATCCCCGGCGGCTATACCCTGGCCTACCAGAGCCGCACGGGCCCCGTGCGCTGGCTGGAGCCTCCGCTGAAGGCGGTGCTGGAGAGCCTGGGCGGCAAGGACGTGATCGTGGTGCCTCTTAGCTTCGTCAGCGAGCACATCGAGACCCTGCACGAGCTCGACATCGAATACCGCGAGGTGGCCCACCAGGCTGGGGTGCGCACCTACCGGCGCGTGGCCGCGCCCGGCACTGATGCGGCCTACATCCGCTGCCTGACGCGGCGCGTATTGGAGATCCTGCCATGAGCACGCTTATCCTCGGCGGCGGCGTGACGGGCCTGGCAGCCGCCTGGCACCTCCAGCGGCGGGGCGAGACCGTGGAAGTCTGGGAGGCTGCCCCCAGCGTGGGCGGCTGGATGAAGACGCTGCCCTGGGAGGGCGGCCACATCGAGACCGGACCCCAGGGCGTCCTGTGGCAAAAGGGCACCGTGGTGGACCAGGTCTTCACCGCCATCGGGCTGCCCTTCAAGTCCCCGGGCACCGGCGCCCGCTGGGTGGGAAAGGGCGGCCGCCTCATCCCCGTGCCCGCTTCGCCCCCGTCCCTGATGTTCTCGGCCCTCATGCCCCTGGGCGCCAAGCTGCGCATGATGGCCGAGCCCTTCATCCCTGTGCGCGGCGCGGAGCCCGAGGAGTCCCTGTCGGCCTTCATCACGCGGCGCCTGGGCAAGGGTGTGGCCACCGAGCTGCTGCCCGCCATGGTGGCGGGCGTGCTGGCCGCCCCGGCCGAGGTCCTGT
Organism: uncultured Holophagaceae bacterium; assembly: GCA_903876615.1. The sequence continues at coordinate 4,437 of CAIRAS010000280.1, read as the reverse complement.
CCGTGGACGCCATCCCCAAGCTGCGCCAGTGGGAGGCCACCGGCAGTCTCGTGAACGGCATCCGCAAGAGCGGCGTCAGTCACATGGTGGTGCCCGAGGGCGGCATGGGGCAGCTGCCCCTCCGGCTCGCGGCACAGCTTGCCGCCGTGCGCACGGGACTGCGCGCCGAGCGCCTCGAGGCTCTGCCGAACCATCGCTGGCGCGTGAGCGGCGGCGGAGAAGTGCGCGAAGTCGATCGCCTGGTCCTGGCCCTGCCGGCCTTCGAGGCGTCGGCCCTGCTGTGGCCCGTGGCCCCGGGCAGCGCGGCGGCGCTGGGGTCCATTCCCTACACCAGCGTGGACCTCTGGCACAGCCGCCACACGCCGCTACCTGCCCTCAAGGACAGCTTCGGCTTCCTGATCCATCCCCCGGAAGGCCACGGCTACCTGGGCTCCCTGGTGCCTTCCTGGATGGATCCCCAGACCGCTCCCGCGGGCGTCATGCAGCTGCGCAGCTTCATCGGCGGCGCCTTCGGCAAGCCCGCGGACCTGGAGACCTGGGCAGGTGTGCAGGCCCGCCTGAACCACTGGATCCCCAGCCTGGACGCGGCTTCCGCCGTGCGCCACGAGTTCGCTGAGAACGCCATCCCGCGCCCGGAGCTGGGCCACCGCGCCCGCGTGGCCGCCGCCCTGGAAGCCCTCCCCACGGGCATCGAGTGGCTCAGCAACGCCCGCTTCGGCCCCGGCGTCCGCGACATCCTAGAAGGCCTCGAAGTCTGGGCCGGGCCTGAGGCGCACTGACAGCGGATGGCTGTTTAGAGAAACAAGGTCTTTGCCACCAAGGCACCCTATTTCAGTTTGTCTCGCGTATCGGCGCAGCCGATACCGAGAAGGCACCAAGAAGGGCGCCTACTTCTTCATCACTGTTCATCGCTGGTTAAACAGGGCTTCACTGAAACCCGAACGGCCCATCCCCTTCATCCCATTTATCCCCGTCAGAACTGATTTTTTGGACGGGGATAAGAGGGATGAAGGGGATAACTGAAAATGCCGGTGTAGGCCTAGGGCCATGCCTTCTCAGGATGGCATTGGAGCCAGTCCTTCCCCTCTGGCATCCCTGTTGGAACTGCTTAGGAAGCCGGTGATGAACAGTGATGAACGGTGATAAGGAACTCCGAGTGCCGAAGCCTGTCCAGGAGGGTGCAGGTTCGGAGCCGGTGGCTGGCGCCCTGGTGGCGAGTATCAACCCACCTCAAGGGGCTTTCGTCGAGGGTAGGGGGCAGTCACTTGACCTTGAAGGATAGAGAAAAATTCTGGACAGGCCTGCCCTTCATTCGTAAGTGATGAAAGAATTGGAGGCAAACCTTCTTGTCAGATCCAAGATTGCCAGTCGATCTAGGAGGAGCAACTCATGATTCCCGAGTTCTTCAAGAATCAAACCCCCGATACCAAGCGCCTTATGAAGGTCTCATTTTTGGCAGGCCTCGTAATGGGTATCGTTTTTGGCGGGCTTTACTACTACAAGTATCGGCTCCCGAACAAACATACATCGCAACACACCCAGCTCACCGTTGGGCTGGCCTAACCCTTCGCTCAACGCGGACCCCGCCTGCGATGTCTTCCGCTCTTTCTAACCTTCCCGCTTCCTCGGCTCCACTCATCGCCTCGGTGCAGGCGGGGCCGGTTAGCTTCTTTCGTTAGACGCCATCACCCGAGCGGAGTGTCCATGATCCCGAAGGCCAACGCGCTCAAAGGTATGTTCATTGTTCTTTGGATATTCCTCAGTCTCCTGATTTACAAAGCCCTAGTCTATGGCCGCAGGGAGGCCTTCCTCTTCATGCCCTGATCGGCATCTGGCTGGTTCTCATCCCGATTCCGCATTGGTTCAGCAAACGAGAACGCAGAACGGGCGTCTAACCCTCCGCTCAACTCGGCTCAGCCCTCTCTTAACTTCTCGCATGCTCATCTCCGCCCAGCGCCTCGGTGCAGGCGTGGCCACTTACCTTGTTTCGTCAGGCCTCACTCGCCAGCGGCCAGGCCTCTTCGGCCAGCCAACCCCTGGCCTGGTATGACACTCCCGAGACGACACCACCAGCCATGTCGCCCGGCGTCAGGCTCCCTCGCCCCAACCCCCCGGGCCCACTAGGCTATGCTGGCCCTGCATCCTGTGACCCGCCCGAGGAACCATGCCCAAGCTCCGTGCTGCTCTGTTCTGCCTCGTTGGGGCCCTTGGGTTTGCCCAGGCGCCGGATCCCCAGGCGGACATCTGGGCTCCGGTCCGCTTCCTGGTCGGGGAGTGGGAAGGCACCACGTCGGGGGAGCCGGGCACGGGCACCGTGTCCCGCCGCTACGAGGTCATCCTCAAGGAGCGCTTCCTCTCCGAGCGCAACCAGTCCACCTTCCCGCCCCAGGACAAGAACAAGACCGGCGAGGTGCATGAGCACCTGAGCCTCTTCAGCCATGACCGGAAGCGGAACACGCTCGTGTTCCGGCAGTTCCACCAGGAGGGCTTTGTCGTCACCTACGTGCTGAACCGGGCGCTGGGGTCGGCCACCAAGCTGGTCTTCGAGAGCGAGCTGATGGAGAACGTCCCCGAGTCCTGGAAGGCACGGGAGACCTACGAGCGGAAGGCGGACAACGAGTTCACCGAGACCTTCGAGCTCTCGCAGGGTGGCAAGCCCTACACCGTCTACAGCCGCAACCACTTCAAGCGCCGCCTCACGGATCCGGGGCGATGACATCCTGCCTGTGAACCCGCAGAATGGGTCTGCCTTCCCCCCGCGGAGTTCCCCATGACCCTGGCCCTGCTGCTGCCCGTTGGTGCCTCCATGTGGGGGCTGGCACAGCCCTGGTGGGAGTTTGTCCTGCGGGGGCTGCTGGTCTACGGCTTCCTGCTCATCACGCTGCGGCTCACGGGCAAGCGGCAGGTGGGGCAGCTGGCGCCCTTCGACCTGGTGCTGCTGCTGGTGCTCAGCAACGCGGTGCAGAACAGCATGAATGCCGGCGACAACACGGTGGCGGCGGGCTTCATCCTGGTGGCCACCCTGCTGGCGGTGAACGGCTTCCTGTCCTGGCTCACCTGGCGTAGCAAGCGGGCTGAGAACCTGCTGGAGGGGCGCCCCCAGATCCTGGTGCACCACGGGGTGGTGGATGAGGCCATGTTGGCTTCAGAGCGCATCACCCACCACGAGCTCATGGCGGCGGCGCGGCAGGTCGGGGTCTCGGACCTGGCCCAGGTGAACGTGGCCATCCTCGAGACCAACGGACGCATCAACGTCATCCCGAAAAATGGCAGCACCCCTTGACTTAACGAATAAAAGGCGAAAACTGGAGCCATGAACCTCCTGTCCTTGCCTCTGGCCCCGCCGCAGCTCTTCCAGGACCTGCGCGTGGAGCCGGAGGAGGCCCGGTCGATCCTGCGGCCCCAGAAGGATGAGCGCTATGGGTTCGGCTTCGCCCTCAGCCCCTACCGTGGCTGCGCCCATGGCTGCGCGTACTGCTATGTCCGGGAGTATCCCAACGCCCTGCACGGCCCGGAGGAGTGGGGCGGCTGGGTGGCGCCCAAGCTCAACGCCCCGGAGCTGCTCTGGTCCCAGCGGCACCGGCTCCACGAGGCCCGGGTGTTCCTGGCCTCGGCCACGGACCCCTACCAGCCCCTGGAGCGCACGTACCGGCTGACCCGGCGCTGCCTGGAGGTGCTGCTGCTCTGTCCCAGCACCGAGGTGTTGCTTCATACCCGCTCGCCCCTGATCCTGCAGGATCTCGACCTGCTCCGCGCCTTTGGGGACCGCGTCACCGTAGGCTTCTCCATCCCCACGGATGACGACACGGTGCGGCAGGTGGTGGAACCCCACGCTCCCACCATTCCCGGCCGCTGGGCCGCTGTGGAGCGCCTGGCCAAGGCGGGCATCGCGGTGAACCTGGCGGTGACGCCGCTCATGGCCGTGCACGATCCGCAGGCCTTTGCCCGACGCGCCCGGGCCAGCGGCGCCGCCGGGGCCTGGGTGGGCGGGTTGCGCCTGCTTCAGCGGGATCCCTTCTACCGGGTGCTGGCGGACCACGGCTGGCTGAAGGTGCTGGACCATGACTACGCGGAGGGCATCCGCGCCGCTTTCCGCGCGGCGTTTCCGGCGCCCCGGCGGGTCCGGGAGCCGCGCGCCGAGCGGGTTCCGGCGGTGGCGCCCAGCCTGGCCCGGCAGCCCGGCCTCTTCGACGCTGACGTGCTCCCGCCCCTTGTGGGAGACTGAGAGACCATGACCACCCTCGCGCTCAAGTACCGGCCCCGCACCCTGTCCGATCTCGTGGGGCAGGAGGGCAGCGTCAAGGCCCTGGCCAACGCCTTGAAGCGGGCCAAGGAGAGCGGCCGCATCCACCAGGCCTACCTCTTCGCCGGCGTGCGCGGCACCGGCAAGACCAGCACCGCCCGCATCCTGGCGCGGGCCCTGAACTGCGCCGAGGG
>CAIRAS010000279.1 GCA_903876615.1 uncultured Holophagaceae bacterium | reverse complement strand
TGCCTACCGCACACCGGCGTCTCCCTGGACTGGGAGCGGGTCCTGTCGCCCCTCTTCATCCGCACCCCCACCTACGGCACCCGCGCCGCCACCGTCCTGCGGCTGGGGCACAGCAAAGGGGTCGTCCTCGAGCGCACCTTCACCGCAGAAGGTCTGGGTAGCGAGCGCAGGTTCGAGTTCGCTCTTACCCCAGAAAGCCAGGGGAACACCGGTAATACCGATAAAAAAGCAAAGATGAACACCGCAGAAAAAAGGTAACCACAAAGAACACAAAGGCCACAAAAGGGAGAAAACGAAACCCGTTTTTCTTTGTGAACTTTGTGTTCTTTGTGGTTAACCCAGCCGTTGTTCTTTTCTCTTGCAGCCTCGCCATTGCGGTTCATGGCCGTTTGCAGTCATCCCCGTTTATCCCCTTTATCCCCGTCCAAAAGCTTTTCTGCTTTAGACGCTGATCACCACGATCTCGGGATCGACTTCTTTCTGGAGCATGCCTTCGATGGCGACGAGGGTGCCGGTGAGGCTGGCGGGGCAGCTGCCGCAGGCGCCGACGTAGCGGATCATCACCTGTTTCTCGTGGCGGCCCACCAGCTCCAGGCCGCCGCCGTCGGCAGCCAGGGCCGGGAGGATGGAGCTCTCCAGCACCATGCGGATGTCGCGCAGCAGGGGGTCGTTCTCGTCCTCGACCTTGGTGAAGACCCGGGGCGCCACCGGTTCGCCGGTCTGGGCGCCCAGGCCCGCGGCGGCCCGGATGGGCGCGGCCAGGAGGGGCAGCATCTCGGGCCAGCCCTTGTCGTCGGTCTTGGTGACGGTCAGGAACTTGTCCTGCATAAAGACCGAGGTGACGTGGCCCACGGCGAACAGGGCCTTGGCCAGCTCGTCATGCTCGGCGGTCTCGGCGTTGGGGAAGGACTTGGGAAAGCCCACGGCCACGGCGTCCTTCAGCACGAACTTGACGGCGTTGGGATTGGGCGTGTATTCGATTTCGGCGATCTTGGGCATGGCGAAAAGCCTTTCTTATCCACAGATTTCACAGATTACACAGATTCTGTAGGTGATGGTTTGGGCGTTCCTTCTATCCAGATGCCTGCTCTTGATCTGTGGAATCTGTGCAATCTGTGGATATATCAGTTATTCCGTGCTCGCTTCTTCCTCGCCCTTTAGAGCGGCGTGGAGGGTGGCCCAGGGGAGGATGGCGCACTTCACGCGGCTGGGCAGGTCCTTCACGCCGCTGAAGAGCGTGAGGCGGCCCAGCAGGGGCGCCTGGGTGGCGGGGTCCAGCTCGCCGCGCACCATGCCGCGGAACTGCTCGATCATGGCCTCGGCCTCGGCCACGGACTTGCCCTTGACGATGCCCGTCATGAGGCTGGCGCTGGCCACATCGATGGCGCAGCCGCTGCCCTGGAACTTGATGTCCACCACCACGCCGTTCTCGATGACCAGCGAGAGCTCCAGCTGGTCGCCGCAGAGGGGGTTGTGCCCCTCCGCATGGTGCGTGCAGGGATCCAGCTTCCCGAAGTTCCGGGGCTTCTTGTTGTGCTCCAGGATCACCTGTTGATAGAGCTCGCGGGGATCACTCATTTGAACAACTCGATGGCTTTCTCGACGGCGGAGACGAGGACGTCGATGTCTTCGCGGGTGTTGAAGTAAGCGAAGGAGGCGCGGGTGGTGGCGGGGACGTTGTAGCGGGCCATGAGGGGCTGGGCGCAGTGGTGGCCGGCGCGGATCACGACGCCCTCACCGTCCAGCAGGCTGCCCATATCGTGGGGGTGGATGCCCTCCACCACGAAGGAGATGACACTGGCCTTGTCGCGGGCCTTGCCGAGGATGCGCAGGCCCGGGATGCGCTCCAGGCGCTCTGTGGCGTAGACGAGCAGGTCGTGCTCCTGGGCGGCGATGCGGTCGAGGCCCAGGTTGGTGAGGTAGTCGAGGGCTGCGCCGAGTCCGATGGCGGCGGCGATGGGCGGGGTGCCCGCCTCGAACTTGCCCGGGGCGGCCATGTAGGTGGTCTTCTCCCAGGTGACGGAGCGGATCATGTTGCCGCCGCCGTGCCAAGGCGGCATGGCCTCCAGGTGGGCCAGCTTGCCGTAGAGGGCGCCGATGCCCGTGGGGCCCGAGAGCTTGTGGCCGCTGAAGACGTAGAAGTCCGCGTCCAGGTCCTGCACATCGACCTTGAGGTGGGGCACCGCCTGGGCGCCGTCCACCAGCACGGGCACGCCCTTGGCGTGGGCCCGGGCGATGATCTCCTTCACGGGGTTCACGGTGCCCAGCACGTTGCTGACGTGGGTCACGGCGAGCAGCTTGGTGCGCTCCGTGATCAGCTCGTCGAGAGACTCCAGGATCAGCTCGCCGTCG
>CAIRAS010000278.1 GCA_903876615.1 uncultured Holophagaceae bacterium | reverse complement strand
GTCGAGGCCCTCGGTGAAGCGGTCGTAGCTGAGCACGTCGCCCCAGCCGTAGAACATGATGCAGTCGGCGTCAGCGCCATCGCGCCCCGCTCGGCCGATCTCCTGGTACCAGCCCTCGACGCTCTTGGGCATGTCCCGGTGGATGACGTAGCGGATGTTGCTCTTGTCGATGCCCATGCCGAAGGCCACCGTGGCCACGATGACGTCCACATCGTCCCGCTGGAAGGCCTCCTGGGCGGTGGAGCGGGCGGCGCTGTCCATGCCCGCGTGGTAGGCCGCGGCGCGGACCCCTTCCGCAGACAGGAAGGCCGCGGTGGCCTCGACGCTCTTGCGGGAGAGGCAGTAGATGATCCCGCTCTCGCCGCGCCGGGCGAGCACCAGCCGCAGCAGGGCCTCGCGGACCGGCGGCAGCCCTTCGGCGCCCTTGCGGTAGGCGCTCACCTTGAGGTTGGCGCGGTAGAAGGATCCCTGCACCTCCAGGGGCCGCCGCATCTCCAACTGGGCGACGATGTCGCGGCGAACCTCGGGCGTGGCTGTGGCGGTGAGGGCCAGCACGGGCACATCCGGGAAGCGCCGCTTGAGCCCGGCCAGGGTCCGGTAGGCCGGGCGGAAGTCGTGACCCCAGTGGCTGATGCAGTGGGCCTCGTCCACGGCGATGAGGCGCAGGTCCACCTCCTGCAGCAGGTCGGCCAGGTAGAGCTCCAGGCCCTCGGGGGCGGCGTAGACCAGCTCCAACTCACCGTTCTTCAGGGCGCGGATCCGCTCCCGGCGGGCCTCCGGGGTCAGGCTGGAGTTGAGGAACGTGGCTCGGAGCCCGGCCTCCGTGAGCGCGTCCACCTGGTCCTTCATGAGCGCGATGAGGGGCGACACCACCAGGGTCACGCCGCCCAGGAGGCGGGCGGGCAGCTGGAAGGTAAGTGACTTCCCGGCACCCGTAGGCATGATGCCCACCACGTCCCGGCCCGCCAGCACGGCCTCGATGATGGCCCGCTGACCGGGCCGGAAGCCGCCGTAGCCGAAGGTCTCTTTGAGTGCCACCTCCAGGTCCGGCGGGGCCTCCAGCTCGGTGGCCAGCCGCCGGAGTGCGGCGATGGCCTCGACGCCGAAGGCGCCGGGGGCCTGCCGGTAGCGGGTCCGCAGCGCCTCCAGGCCCGCGCGGCAGACGGCCCGCTCACCCCGGGTGAGCAGGGCCTCCAGCCGGCCAATCTCTTCCAGGATCTCGGACAATCAGCAGCCGCCGTCGAGGAGGGGCCCGATGGCGCTCCAGAAGGCCTGCATCTCTTCAGGCTTTCCGTAGGTGACGCGGACGTGGTTGGGCAGGCCGTAGGCGGTCATGGGGCGCACGATCACGCCCCGCTGCAGGAGCTCCCGGAACAGGTCCTTGGCGGGGAAGACGCTCTCCAGCAGGACGAAGTTGCCGCTGGTGCCCGAGAGCTGGCAGCGGTGCAGCGCGGCTTCCAAGGCAAAGGTCATCCGGGCATCGGCGTTTTTCTGGCGGGAGAAGGCTTCGAAGGCCAGGTCTTGCACGGCCACTTCCGCGGCGACTTGGGCCAGGTGGTTGGTGTTGAAGGGGCTGCGGACGCGCTCGATGCAGCCCAGCAGGTCCTTGGAGCCCAGGCCATACCCGATGCGCAGGGCGGCCAGGGCGTGGATCTTGGAGAAGGTGTGGAGCACGAGCAGGTTGGGGCGTTCGTCCAGGAAGGCGGCGGCGTCCGGGTAGTCGGCGGGGTCTTCGTATTCCGCGTAGGCCTGGTCCACCACCAGCACGATGTCTTCCCGCAGCTGACGCACCAGGCGCTCGAGGGCAGCCTGTTCCAGGCGGATGCCTGTGGGATTGTTGGGATGCCCCAGGTACACGAGGCGGGTGTCTTCAGCCACGGAGCGCAGGATGTCATCCACATCCAGCTCGGTGGCCGAGGCCTTGGACTCGATGACCCGGCCCCCCGCGGTCTGGGTGGCGATGCCGTAGATGGCGAAGCTGTGGCGGGGGATGACCGCGCTGCCCCCGTCCAGGAAGGCGGCCTTGGCCACCAGCTCCAGGAGCTCACTGCTGCCGTTGCCGAGGACGACGCAGCCCAGCGCCACCCTCTTGCGTGCAGCAATGGCCTTGCGGAGGTAGTGCCCGTCGCTGACCGGATAGAGGTTCAGCCCCTCGGTGTCGGACCCGGCGATGGCCGCGGCCACGCGGGCCTTGACGGCCTCGGTGGGCCCCCAGGGATTCTCGTTGGAGGCCAGCTTGACGATCCGGGTCAGGCCCATCTCCCGCTGCACTTCCTGGATGGGCTTGCCTGGCACGTAGAGGGGAATCCGCGACAGGTGCTCAAATCCATGGATGGTGGGATGGCCTGAGTGCATCAGGCCGGCCGTTCAGACAGGACCTTGTCCACGATGCCGTATTGGAGGGCTTCTTCGGCGCTCATGAAGTAGTCGCGGTCCATGTCCTTCATGACCTTCTTCAGGGGCTGCCCAGTGTGCTTGGCGAAGCTCGCGGACAGGCTCTCCTTCAGGCGCTGGATCTCCCGGAAGGTGATCTCAATCTCCGTGGCCTGGCCCTGGGCGCCGCCGCTGGGCTGGTGGATCATGATGCGGGCATTGGGCAACGCAAAGCGCTTGCCCTTGGTGCCGGCGGCCAGCAGGTGGGCGCCCATGGAGGCGCACTGGCCGATGCAGTAGGTGACGATGTCGTTCTTCACGAACTGCATGGTGTCGTAGATCGCCAGGCCCGCGGTGACGCTGCCGCCGGGGCTGTTGATGTAGATCTGGATGTCCTTGTCGGGGTCCTCGCTCTCGAGGAACAGCATCTGGGCCACGATGGCGTTGGCCACGCTGTCGTCGATGGCGGTGCCCAGGAAGATGATGTTGTCCTTCAGCAGGCGGGAGTAGATGTCGTAGCTCCGCTCGCCGCGGGGAGTCTGCTCGATGACGATGGGGGGATAGTAGCTGCTGGGCATGGACTCTCCGGCTGGACGGTCAGGATACCAAGAAGGCGCCTCGCGGCGCCTTCTTCGCAAGGACTGGGACAGACTACTGCTTGGG
>CAIRAS010000277.1 GCA_903876615.1 uncultured Holophagaceae bacterium | reverse complement strand
GGTTTCTTCGTTCCGAACTCAGGCGGCCACACGGTTTCATGCTTGCCGTTCTGGATCTGCTCCACCAGCATCTGGTGCTTGTTCTGATTCGTGTAGCCGTTGAAGTCCACGAAGGCCACCTCGCCCATGATGCCGTTCCACTTGCCGTCGCGCAGGGCGCCGCGGGTCTTCTCGCGATCGCCGCCAGCCTTCGCAGCCGTCTCGGCCATCACCATGAGTGAGGCGTAGGCGTTGGCGGCGTGGTAGGGCACTTCCTCCTTGCCGAACTTGGCCTTGTAGCGCTTGCCGAAGTCCTTGGCGCCGGGCCATTTCACATCCGTCGTCCACTGGGTGCTGGAGAACACGTTGTTGGAGATGGCCTGCTCCCGCGCAAACTCCGAAGAGGCGAAGCCCGCCCCCGCGCCCAGGAAGGCCTGCGGCTCAAGGCCCACTTCCCGCGCCTGCCGCATGAGCAGGATGCCGTCGGCCACGTAGGACACCATGAACACGAGGTCGGGCTTCAGGCCCTTGATCTTGGCCAGGGTGGAGCGGTAGTCGGGCGAGCCGGAGGCATAGGCCTCCTCCACCACCACCTGGATGCCCACCGCGGCGGCGTAGGCCTTGGCGGACTTCGCGCCGGAGGTACCGAAGTCGGTGTTCTCGTTCAGGATCGCCATGGTCTTGGGCTTGCCCAGCTTCTGCGCCATGGAGATCAGGATCGAGGCGTAGTCCTCGGTGGTGGCGCTGAGGCGGAACACGTACTTCTGGTTCTGCCGCGTGATGTCTTCCTTGGAGGCCACCGGCACCAGGAGCGGCACCTTGTACTTCTCGGCCAGCTTGGAGACGGCGTTGGCGCAGGCGGAGCGGTAGGGCCCCACCACGGCGACCACGCGGTCGCGGGTGACCAGCTTCTCCATGGCCGACATGGAGACCTGGGGCTTGCCCGTGTCGTCCTCGATCACCAGCTCGACCTTGATGCCCTTCTTGGCCAGGTCTTCCACGGCGATTTTGTAGCCGTTGCTCATGTACTCGCCGATGGGCGCCTGGGTGCCCGTTGCGCAGTTGATGATGCCGATCTTCAGGGGTGTCTGCGCCTGCAGCGCGAGACCGAATGCGAACAGCGAGGATAGGATCCTCTTCTTCATGCATGCCTCCAAGGCCGATGGGTTGGGTTTGGTAACCCCAACCCTACCACGAGCTGAGGCCAATCCTTAGAGCTGCTCCAGGTGGATCCAGACCAGGCTGACGCCACCGGTATCGGGCAGCAAAGTCAGTTCGGCGGGACCGTCTTCCACACGCAGCAAGTGACTGGTTTCGAGGTGGAGATTCCAGCGGGGTACTGCCAGGCTCCCAGCGGCGACGAAGATCAGACGAGGCCGTTCTTCCAGGGCATCCTGCGGGCCTCCGCCGGGGTCGTGTGCTGCCAGCGCATCAAGAGCCCTCCAACTGGCGGGCCTCTTCCCGGCTGAGGCGCCGCCAGGGGCGGGGCACCAGACCGGGAACTCTCGCCATGTACTGTCCATAGGCCGGCCCGAACCGAGCCAGCAGCTTGCGTTCCTCCAGCCAGGAACCCACGACGAAGTAGGCCGTGATTGCCAGGGCGGAGACGAGCAGCGCCGTGCTCATGTCCCGGGTCCAGAGCAGCACCAGGGACAGGGCATACCAGGGGTGGCGCACGTGCCGGTGCAGGGCCGAGATCCGGAGCGGCTCCTGGTCCCCGATGCCCGGGCGGCGCTCCCGCAGTTGGCGCAGGCCCAGGAACTCAGCCAGATCATAGGTGCCGGGCCCGAAAATCAGCAGCCCCGCCGCCAGGAGGGCCAGCCCATTCATCAACCAGGCCCACACGCCTTGCCAGCGCCAGAGCCAGGGGCCGGGATGACGGGCCAGGAGCACCAGCACCGGCAGGAGCGCCACCAGCGCGACCAGGTTGTAGGCCAGGCGGTAGGCCGGCACCCAGCGGGGGGCGAGGGCCGCCACCCGGGCCTTGAACCCGGCCGCCGCCAGCAGCGAGTGCACCGCCCCGTAGGCGGCCCATGCAAAGGCCAGCCAGGCCAGGTGGACCGCGTCGGAACCCATGGGGTGATTGTGGGCGAAGCGGGGACCTCTATGCCACCGGATGACCGTATCCTGGTTGGATGACTTTCTCCTGGCCCGCGCCTTCGCGCCTCGCGCTCCTCCTGGTCCTGCTGTGGGCGGCCTATGTCCTGCTCTGGACGCCGGGGCCCCTGTCGCTCCGCCTCCTGGGCCTCTATCCCAAGAAGGCCGGCTCCCGCCTCATCGGGTGGGTCGCCTGCCGCACCCTGCCTGTCACCTGGCGCCAGCCCCTGCTGGGCCGCTTCGCTGCGCACTACGGCATCAAGCTGCCGGAGGCCGAGCTCGCCCTCACGGACTACCCGAGCCTCCAGGCCCTCTTCACCCGGCGCCTGAAGCCCGGCCTGCGCCCGCAGGGGCCCGCCGCCCCCGGCTTCGTGAACAGCCCCGTGGACGGCCGCATCATCGCCAGCGGGCGCATCACGACCGGCCTGGCCATCCAGGCCAAGGGCCTGCCCTACCGCGTCGCGGAGCTGCTCAAGCACGACCCCGGGGCCGCGCGCTTCGAGGGCGGCCACTTCCTGACGCTCTACCTCTCCCCCAAGGATTACCACCGCATCCACGTGCCCCTGGAAGGCCGGGTCAGCGCCGTGAGCCGCGTCGAGGGGGAGCTCTGGCCCGTCAACGACGCCAGCACCGGCCACGTGCCGCGCCTCTACGAGCGCAACCGCCGGGCCTCCTGGACCGCCCTGGGCACCGGCCCCTGCGAGGGCCTCGAGGTGGCCGCGGTGCTGGTGGGTGCCACCCACGTGGGCGGGGTGGTGATCGACGCCCGCTGGCTGGAGGGCAAGGCCCTGCCCCGGGACGGCGGCTTTCCCGTCCCCCTGCTGCCCTGCGCCCCCGGTGATGATCTGGGCACCTTCGAGTTCGGCTCCACTGTGGTGCTGCTCATCGGCGGCCCCCGAGCCGCGGACTGGTCGCCCCTGCGCACGGACGGTCTGGCCCAGGTGGGCGAGCGGCTGGGAGCCTACCGATGAATGAGATGGACCTCTTCCACCAGGATCCCCTCTGGGAGGAGGGCGGCGACCTGCCGGGCGCCCTGGAGGCCCTGTTCACCGCGGCCGGGGAAGTGCTCGACCTGCCCCGCCTGCGGGAGCTGACCGGACTCGGCGACGGCGCGCTGCAGCAGGGCATCGAGAAGCTGCAGGAGCGACTTCAGGGTTCCGCAGGCCTCCGGCTGCTGGAGGTGGCCGGCGGCTGGCGCATGGCCACCAGCCCGGTCTACAAGGAGATGGTCGCGCGGCTGGTGACCACCACCCGCAGTGGCAAGCTGACCCCCGCCCAGATCGAGGCCCTGGCCATCATCGCCTACCGGCAGCCCCTGACCATCACCGAGCTCAACGCCATCCGCAGCGTCACCAGCAGCGCCAACCAGGTGAAGAGCCTCATGGAGCGCCAGCTCATCACCCCCGCGGGCCGCAAGCCCGTGGTGGGCCGGCCCATGACCTACGCCACCACCCAGGCC
>CAIRAS010000276.1 GCA_903876615.1 uncultured Holophagaceae bacterium | reverse complement strand
CCTCACCCGCCAGATGATCCAAGGCGAAGGAGATGTCCAGGGCGGCTTCTTCCAGAAGACTGGCCTCCCGGGGGCCGAAGAAATCCTTCTCGGCACCATAGACCACGAGGGCGCCGCAGACCTCACCGCCTTCGCGGATGGGGAAGGCGGCGATGGAGAGGAGGCCCGCCGCCTGAAGATCCGCACGCCAGGGGGCGGATTTGGCAGCGGCGAGGTAGTCGTTGATCAGGCAGGGACTCGCCTGGCGGATGGAGGTACCCACGGCCCCTCGCCCCTCTTCGGAGGCGTCAGAGCGCACCGAAAGCCGGTCCAGCAGCCCGTGGGCATCCCCGTACCGGGCGGCCACCTCGACCCGATGCGAGACCGGGTCATTCAGGCCGATCCAGGCCATGCGGCAGCGCCCGAACTCGACCAAGACCTCGCAGATCTTGTCGAACAGGGCCTGCCGGTCCGGCGACCAGACGATGGCCTGGTTCACCTGGCTGAGGGCCGCGTAGAGCTGGGTCATCCGCAGGAGTTCATGTTCCTGGGCCCGGCGTTCGGTGATGTCCCGCACGAAGCTGATCAGGCGCAGCTCTCCCTCCAGCGGAACCGCCCGGGAGCTGACCTCGACCGGGAAGGTGCTGCCATCCTGGCGGCGGTGGACGGCCTCGAAGCGGCTGGATCCGGATGCCTTCACCTGATCGAACTGTGCTTGGGCCTCGGTCCGGTTATCCGGTTGCCGCAGATCCAGGATCCTCATCGTCTGGAGTTCCGCCAGGGTGTACCCGTAGCTCTCCACGGCCCGGGTGTTGGCTTCCAGGATGCGGCCCGCCCCATCCAGCACTAGGATGATGTCGTTGGCTCCGCGCATCAGTCCTTCAAACTGATGAAAGAGATTCAACTGTTTCTGGATCAGGTCCGCGTCGTGGCGGTGGAGCAGCAGGCCCAGGCCCGCCGCGGCGAGGGTCAGCGTACCCAGCAACCCGAGGACACCCAGCCAGACACTCCGGCGCATAGGACCGTAGACTTCGGCCACATCGATCTTCGCCACCATGTGCCAGCCCGTCCCGGGGACGGGTTGGGCCACGGCCAGAACCGGCACCCCACGGTAGTCCCGTCCCTCCATCAGGCCTTCCTCACCCAGCACGGCCCGGACGGCAGGCAAGTCCGATTTCGCAGCGAACGGAAGATGAAGGTTCAACGCCGTGTGAGGCCGGTGGCGCAGATCATTCAGGAAGAGAACCTCGTCCCCGTCGCGGCGCACCAGCAGGGTTTCCGCGCTGGAACTGGCCGTGGGCCAGGTCTGGACCAGAGGGAACAGGAACTGTTCGGGATCCACCATCAGCAGCAGGGTCCCCTCCGCCTTCGCCCCGGCTCCAGCCCCGATGGGCACCCACAGGCCCAAGTGAATTTCTGGCCTACCCGGATGCCGATGCAGGTCCGAGATCATCACTTCCCGCGAGCCCAGGGCCCTCTGGATTTCAAACTCATCCAGATCGTTGGCATCAGGCACCTCCTCCGAGGGAACTGCGATGCGGACCCTGCCCCGGGCATCAAAGAGCACCGCTCGGCGGTAGTTACCCTGCTGCAGTACCGCCATCCAGCCTTGGAGTTCTCCTTCGGGCGGGGCCGCCGGTGAACCCGCCAGGAACCGGCGCAGCTGGGTCTGGAGCAACGCACTCCGGGTGATCTGCTCCGCATCGCTCCGCCGTTCGCCCATCCACGCACTGATCTGCCGGACCTTGGCCGTCGCGATGACCGAAAGATCCTCTTCCACCCGGGTCCGAGTGTGCTGGATCTGCGTCCTGAGGAAGAGCGAGCCCCCGGCCAGGATCAGGGCCCCCAGGATGAGGAAGAGCGTCAATGCTCCTGCTGAGAAACCGAGGACGGACCACTTCCGGGCCTCCACGGAACCGGTACGGAAGGCCACCAGGGGCCAGGTATCGCAGCCCGCGACCAGATGCAAGGTGAAGCCCAGCGCAAGGCAGCACAGGGCCGCAGGCAGGGACATGGGGTCGGCCCCGGATCCGTACAGCTGCGGCGCGCCCACGGCGTTGCTGAGCAGGACCACCGCGCCGATCAACAGGGGCACGAGCGCCAACAGGGTGGCCGTCTGGCGG
>CAIRAS010000275.1 GCA_903876615.1 uncultured Holophagaceae bacterium | reverse complement strand
GATCAGGCCCCTGGCCACCTTGATCCCGTGAATGATCTTTGTGTTCATAAAGTCGCCTTCTGCTCGCAAGACCGATGTTCATAGGCCGACGAATGAAATTCCCCGGTCCCATATGGGTTTCCGAGGATTTTTGATTTGCGGTACTGCCAACACTATGTGATGGCCACGCCGATCAGTTCAAAGGCTCTGGTCTGGAGCGGGGTGGGCCGGGTGGTGCGGGTGCAGAGGGGGCCGCCCTCTCCCACCCGGAGCCGGTTCAGGCAGAGAGTGGCCAGGCTCTTTAGAATGCCGCCGAAGGACTGCAGCGGGAGTCCGTCCTTGCCGTGGGCCCGGGATTTCTTGAGTTTGCCCGATTCGCTGGAGCGGACGGGCGATACGGGCGTGTCCCGCTGTGAGCCTTCCTCGTCCGTGTAGAGCAGCTCGGCCCAGGCCTGGCGCAAATGCCACTCCACGTAGTAGGCCAGCATGCAGATGAACAAGTGCGCCTTCACCCGGTCCTCCAGCCGGTGAAAAATGGGCCGGACTTGCAGGTCAACCGATTTCATCGTGCGAAAGGCCCGTTCCACCTTGGCGAGCCGCTTGTAGGTCAGCACCGCCTGCTCGGCATCCATGACCTCTTTGGCGACCGAGGTCCGGATCACGTAGATGCCGTCCATGGCGGCGTCCTTGGCCAGGTTGTCGGCTTTCCGGTGCCAGCTGAGACTGTAGTCGCCCACCCGAATGCTGAAATACTTGCCCATCTTGAACCGCCCCAGGACCGCGCCGGCCTTCAGGCCGATGGCGGCAGTGCCCTCCAGGGGGTCCCGCTTCCGGGTACAGGCGTCCGCCACCTTCTGCAGCCCCTTCTCGGTGAGCAGCAGCAGCTCCTCGCGCTTCCGGGCGCATTCCTCGGCCATGATCGGGTTGAAGCAGGCAATGAGCCGTTCCCCGGGATAGTCGGGATGGCTGATTTCCGCCAGGCCTCGCTCGTCGAACAGGCTTGGCGCGATCACCTTGGCTTTCACCAGGGGCAGGATGCTCTTGTGGATCAGGGCCGAGATCCAGTCGTAGCCGACGGTGGAGATATCTTCACGGATCCTCGCCTGCGTCACCATCCCGCGATCCCCCACGACCACCACGTGCTGGAGGCCGAACCGCTCCTTCAGCTTGGCCACCTGGGCCGGGATGGTCTTGGGGTCCCCGGTGTTGCCTTCGACCACCTCGATGGCCACAGGGATTCCCTCCTCGTTGCACAGCAGTCCGTATTGGACCTGGGGGCGGTCTTCCCGGTGGTCCCGGCTGTGCCCGAACTTCGCCAGGGAACAGCAGTGCCCTTCGAAGTAGGACGAGGAAAGGTCGTAGAGCACCGTGCAGCCCCCGGTGAGGTGGCGCTTGGCCAAGGCATCTTCCACCTTCTCCTGGCGCTCCAGCAGCCAGTCCATGGCGGCATAGAATTCGCCGGCGGCCCGCTTCTCCTGGGAACTCTCCGGATTCGCCGGGTCGATCGCCTTGCCCAGTTCCCCCAGACCCAACACCTCGCCCAGGGTGTGATGTTCGGCGCCCTTGGCCAAGGCCTGGGCCAGAGAGAGCTTGCTGCCGGGTTCGATCACTCGGCCGGCAACCAGGGCCAGGGAAAGCTCCCGCAAGTGGTGGCGTTTTCCGAAAAGCAGCTTGTCGAGCCCGAGCTTGTG
>CAIRAS010000274.1 GCA_903876615.1 uncultured Holophagaceae bacterium | reverse complement strand
CGGCGCCATGACCACCACCACCCTTCCCGATGTGGTCTCGCCGCTGTTCCTGCCGGACGGCAACTACCGGCTGCAGGTCTCGGGCGGTGCGCCCTCCGGCATCTACAGCTGGCTGATGGGGCTGGGCTGAAAAAAGAGAGGTAAACCCAGATGGGTCAGAGCATCGTCGATTGCTGCAATGGCGCCCTGCAGAAGTTGGGCGCCATGCGCATTCAGAGCCTGACCGACAACTCCCGGGAGGCGCGGCAGTGCGCCCTGGCCCTGGATTGCAACCGGCGTGACGAGCTCGGCACCTACAGCTGGAACTTCGCCATCAAGCGGGTGGTGCTGGCGCCCGATGCCGTGGCGCCCGCCTTCGACTACCTGTACCGGTTCCTGCTGCCGGGAGATTTCCTGAAGATCATCCGGCCGCCCATCCCCGACCTGGACTGGGTAGTGGAGGGCAACTACCTGCTGTCCAACTGCAATAACCAGGGGCCGCTCTGGTTGAACGTCTATCCGGGCGGCAGCATTGCTGGCACGGCTTCCCTGAACCTGCGCTACGTGGCTGACATCCAGGACCCCAACCTGTGGGCCGGGCCCTTCTACGAGGTGATGCAATTCGCCATGGCGCTGGACATGTGCGAAGCGCTGACCAACTCCACCTCCAAGAAGTCACAGCTGACGGCCGGCTACAGGGACGCCATCGAGGAAGCCAAGACCGCCAACGCTTTCGAGAACCGCCCCCAGGATTCCCCTGAAGACGACTTCTGGAACTGCAGGTACTAGCCATGGCGAAGGCTACCTGGGTGCAGAGCAACTTCAACGGGGGCGAATGGAGCCCCCTGGCCTGGGGCCGTTACGACCTGGCCAAGAATAAGAATGGCCTGGCCAAGTGCCAGAACTTCCAGCCGACCCAGCAGGGGGGTCTGACCCGCCGGCCCGGGACACGCTTCGTGGCGCTGGCCAAGACCCAGGCCACCGCGGTGCGCCTGCAGCCTTTCGAGTTCAGCGTGGCCCAGGCCTACATGTTGGAGTTCGGTGCGAACTACATCCGCTTCTACCTGAACGAGACGCAGCAGGTTCTGACTGATCCAGCCACCACCTGGAACTCTGGCACTTACGGTCTCGGCAAGTTTGTATATTATAACACAGACGGGCGTACGTATATCAGTTTGCAAGCCAACAATACTCTTAATGTGCCCAGTTCTTCACCACTATGGTGGTATCCACTTACCGTCTTGAACTCTCACGGTGATTTGCTTCTGGAAGTGCCTACGCCTTACAGTGCCACCGACATCTGGCAGTTGAGTTTTACGCAAAGCGCGGACGTGCTCTATATCGCGCATCCCAACTACCCACCCATGAAATTGGAGCGCATCGATGCCAGTTCCTGGGCACTCGTCGTAGTGCCTTTCCTGGACGGCCCCTATCTGCCGGTCAACAGCACCCAGACCACCTTGAGCCCGAGCGCTCTCACCGGCACGGTGGAAGTTGCCGCCAGTCAGCAGACCGGTATCAATGGGGGGTCTGGCTTCAGTCCCACCGATCTCGGGCGTATGCTGCGCATCCTCTGCAACGGAGTGTGGTTGTGGGGTACCATCGTGGCGCCTTACATCGACCAGACGCACTGCTGGTGGGCCATCGCCGCGCCTACTGGGGGCATGCTCCCAGCCCAGGCTACGGCAGTGGCCAACATTTCGGGCGGCTCGGTCTTCTCCATCAACGTCCTGAACGGCGGTGGGGGCTACGGCACCCAGCCGCCCACCATCAGCATGACTGGTGGGGGCGGCTCCGGCGCCGTGGCCTACGCCGTGCTGACCGGTGGCGTGGTCTCGGAAATCGTCATCAGCGTCACCGGGACCGGCTATTCCTCCGCGCCCACGGTGGCCATCGCTCCACCTCCAGTGCAGGCGGCCGCTACCGCGGTGCTGGGCACCGGGGGCACGGCGGGGGAAGTGGTCAGCATCACCATCAACAATGGTGGTGGGGGCTATGTGGCCGCGCCCAACGTGGCCTTTACCGGCGGCGGTGGCGCGGGCGCCAACTACACGACCAATCTCACCAACGGCGCCGTAACCAGTTTCACTTTCCACAACACCGGTTCCGGCTACAGTACTCCGCCCACGGTGGTTATCGATCCGCCGCCCGCTCTCACTGCTGTGACTACGGCATTCTGGCGGCTGGGGCTGTGGGAGTCGGTGGACGGCTACCCGGCCTGCGTTACCTTCCACCAGGACCGACTGTGCTGGGCCGGGGCGTTGAACTCTCCCAACCGTGTGGACTGCTCCAACGTGGGCGACTACGAGAACATGGCCCCTACTATGGTGGACGGAGTGGTCACGGATGCCAGTGGCTTATCCATTTCCCTGAACTCCGGCTACGTGAACGCGATCCAGTGGCTGGAATCCGATCAGTGGGGGCTTCTGCTTGGCACGTCTGGGGGCGAGTGGGTGGCTGCGCCCTCCAACACCCAACAGGCCCTGACCCCCACCAATCTT
>CAIRAS010000273.1 GCA_903876615.1 uncultured Holophagaceae bacterium | reverse complement strand
GCTACCCGCGACACCCTGCGCGCCCGCCGGTCCCGCGGGGCCGATGATGCTCACGGACCCGCCGGGCCAAGCGCCGCCCACCTTGGGGCCAAAGACCATGTTCGTCGTGATGTTCACGTAGAAGTCGCCGTCCACACCGATCCCCGCCGTGGGATTCACGGTGCCCGACAGCGCCGCATTGCCCGCGATCAGGAGCTGACCGGCCGTGCCCGTGTTGCCCTGGGGGCCCGTCGGACCCGCCACGCCCTGGGGTCCCTGGGGCCCCGTCGCACCGTTCACGCCGTTGCTGCCCGCCACGCCCTGCACGCCCTGGCTGCCCTGCCCGCCCGTCTGGCCTTGCGGCCCGACCATCGACACCGAACCGCTGGGCCACGCGCCGCCCACCTTGGGTCCAAAGATCATGTTCGTGGTGGTGTTCACATAGAAGTCGCCATCCACACCCACGGTGTTAGCAGGGTTGGTGGTTCCCGACAGCGCCGCGTTGCCCGCGATCAGGATCTGGCCGTTGGTGCCCGTCACGCCCTGCACGCCCTGGATGCCCTGCACGCCCTGGGGGCCAGTGGTGCCCGTGAGACCCGTCGCGCCCTGGGAGCCCGTGGCCCCGCTGGTGCCCGTCGGTCCCGCCAGCCCTTCCAGACCCTGGGGCCCCGTTGCGCCGGTCAGACCCGTGGGGCCGATGAGGCCCTGGGGGCCCTGAATGCCCTGCAGCCCGAGTGGACCCTGGGGTCCCGTCGCACCCGTGGAACCCGTGGATCCCGTGGCGCCCGCCGTGCCCTGGATGCCCTGCTGCCCCGCCGGGCCCACGATGTTCACGCCCGCCACGGGCCAGACGCCCGAGGCCTTCGCCCCGAACAGCGTGCTGGTCGCCGTGTTCAGGTAGAAGTCTCCGTCCACGCCCTGCGTCGTCGGAGCGACCACGCCACTGAGGAGTGCCTTGGCGGCGATCACCGTCTGGCCATCTACACCCGCCACGCCCTGCGCGCCCTGCGGACCCACACCGCCCGTGGCGCCCGTGGGGCCGAGCGGACCCGTGAAGCCCATGGGGCCCAGGGGGCCGGTGCTGCCCGTGGCGCCCTGGGGGCCCGTCGAACCGGTGGGGCCCGTCGGTCCCGCGGGGCCCACCGGGCCACCGGCCGGTCCCACCAGGCTCACGCCCGTGAGCCCCGCCCAGCTGCTCGCACTGGCCTTCGGTCCGTAGAGCACGCTGGCCACGGTGTCCAGGTAGAAGTCCCCCACCACGCCGCCCGCACTGGTCGCCACCGGCGTCCCCGCGCCGTGCAGCACCGTCCGGCCATCCAGGCCATTCAGGCCCGGCGTCCCGATGGCACCCGCGGGACCTGTCAGGCCGGCAGGACCGCTGGGACCCGCAAGGCCCGCAGGTCCCTGAGGACCCGTCTGGCCTGGGGTGCCCACCACCGTCGAGGGCACCCACTTGGTGCCGTTGAACACCAGGGCCTGGCCCGCCGCGGGCGCGTTCGTCGTCAGGTCCAGCGGCGTCCCCTGCAGCTTCATGATAAGGATCTGGTTCTGCGTCCCGGAGAGGTCGCCGTTGAAGCTGCCCGTCACCTCCCAGGCGCTGCGGGCCTGAAAAGCCGGCACGATGGTCACATCCGGCACCAGCGCCTGCCCCGAGAGCAGGATGTGCAGCTTCAGCCCCGCCTTGCCCAGCATCGCCGCGGGCAGTCCCGGCATCCCCGTGCCGCCCAGCACCACCGAGTAGAGCCCGTCGGTCACCGTCAGCGTCAGCTGCCCCGAGTTCCACTGTTCGGCCCCCGCGCTGTCGAGGATGCTGAACACGAACTGCCGTGCCCCGTTGGCTGGCGTCGCCCCCTCCAGCAGCCGCCCCTGGTAGGCGATGATCGGCGCCGGCGCCGCATCCACGGCCGCCACCACCGGCGGCTCCTGCGCGAGCAAGGGCGTCACACCGCAAGCAACAGCAGCGGCGAAAGAGAGCGTGCGGAACATCGGGAGCATGGTTCACCTGTGGAGTGTTCGGTCGGGACTCGTGGTGCTGCTCGGATTCGCTGCGCGAATCCGAGATAAAAAACTGCCGGTGGTGCCGTGGTGCCTTGCTTTGCCTGGCTTTGCCTTGACTTTCTTGCTTCGCTTTTCTTCGTGCCTTCGTGTCTTCGTGGTGGATCTTTTCTCTTTCCTAACAGCTCACTTCGGCGGCTCGAACCCGTGCCGCACCTTCACGGTTGGGTCCACGCTGCCGACGGCATTGGTCGCGGGGACGCTCTCGCCCACCACGGCGGCGTGGGCGATGCCGGTGCCGGGGACGGTCTGCTGCACGCCCGAGGCCTGCACCAGGGTCGGGCTGATCACGGCGATGGGGGGCGGCGGCAGGATCGTCACGGTCGCGCTGGCGGTGTAGCGCACGTCGCTGTTCCACATGGCCAGCACCTGACACTGGACTGGGGTGGTCGCGGCCGTGAACAGGCCGGAGGCGTTGATGCTGCCGCCGGTGGCGGGCTGCACGGACCAGGTGACGCCGTTGCCCAGGGGCGAGTTGGCGGAGAACTGCAGCGTCTGCCCGGGCGCCACGGAAGCGACGCCCGGCGTGATCACCAGCACCAGGTTGGCGGTAGCCACCTGGTCGCCCGTGCTGCGGCTGCCGCCGCCGCAGCCGAGGGTGGCCAGCAGGAGCGCGCCGGTGGCGGCGAGGACAGGAAGGGAGCGGCGGCAGCGGGACATGGTCATCGCCCTAGAAGCGCCACAGCAGGCCGACCGTGGCCGTGCTCGCGGGCTGGTTCTCGTAGCCGTAGTGGCTGCTCAGCGCCCGGAGTTCCACCTCGAGGTGCTCGCTTGCCTTGAAAGTCACCACCGGGCCGTAGCCCAGGCGCGTCCAGTGCGAGGTGCCCGACAGCGTCAGGCTGCCGCCCAGGGTCGGCGTCACGGTATTGGTACTGGCGACCGACCAGCGAATCTCGGACACCGCCAGGCCCACGCTCCAGCGCGGTCCCAGAGGCACCAGCAGGTCCGCGCCCAGGGCCAGACTCGATACGCGGGTGTTCAGCGTCTGCGGCAGCGGAGGCGCGGTGCTGCTGCGGGTCTCGCCGGTGAATACCGTGTAGTCGAGGCGGGGGCGGAGGCGCAGGCCCTTCGGCAGGTTCCACACCATATTCACGCCCAGGGCCACGCTGGGGCCGCCGGCCGCCAGGCGCAGGCCGCCGTTGGTGGGAGAGACCAGCGCCAGCTGCGCGCCGTAGGAGGCCACCAGACGACGGTAGGCGGCCTTGGCCGTCGCAGCGGCCTTGAGGGCGGCCTTGGTTGGTGGGGCCGGTGCGGCGGAGGGGGTCGGCGCCACCGCGGCAAGGGATGCAGGCGCG
>CAIRAS010000272.1 GCA_903876615.1 uncultured Holophagaceae bacterium | reverse complement strand
GGCCATCTATGGGCAATGTAGGGCCGATGGCGACCTCGGGTAGGTATCAATTGATAAAGTCTAGATTTTTTCCATCCCCAGCGTCCCCTTCACCCCTGTTCTTGAAAAGGCTTTCCTGATTATCGGCGACCCTCAGCCTGAATGCCAGGATTCGGACCTCCCAAAAGTGTAGGCGTTGCCTCAACTTTCTTCGGATGAGACAGGAAGTGTCTACCACCGGAACCGATGATTTCGGTGGAGAACGCAACATGCCAAGGTACGACATCCAATTTCAGAAGGGCCTTTCCCTCCGGGAGTTCATGGCCCGCTACGGCACCGAGGAGCAGTGCGTCGAGGCCGTTTGCCAGGCCCGCTGGCCCCAGGGCTTCGTTTGTCCCGAGTGCGGGTCCACCCGGCACTGCCACCTGTCCCGTGGCCTGTTCCAGTGCCAGGTCTGCCGGAAGCAGACCAGCCCGACCGCTGGGACGATCTTCCAGAGCACGAAGCTCCCCCTCACGGTCTGGTTCCAGGCCATGCACCTGCTCACCCAGGGCAAGCACTCCGTCTCGGCGCTGGAACTGAAACGCCAGCTTGGGGTCCACTACGAGACCGCCTGGAACATGAAGCAGAAGATCATGCAGGTGATGTTGGAGCGGGAGGCCCGGACGGTCCTCTCGGGCCGGATCGAGGTGGATGACGCCTATGTGGGTGGGGAGCGCCACCTGGGTAAGCGGGGCCGGGGCGCTGCTGGCAAGACCCCCTTTGTCGTGGCCGTCCAGACCGACCCGAAGAACCCCGCCGTGGTCCTCCACATGCGGATGAAGGTGCTCCGGAATGTCAGCGGGCGGGAACTGAAGCCCTGGTTCGCCACTGGCTTTGTCCCAGCCTCGACCATCCTCACGGATGGCTGGAAGGCATACAACTTCCTGGAGGAAGCCGGATTCGAGCACGAGCCTCACATCATGCCGGGCGGCTGGCGGAGCGGGCGGCATCCCTCCTTTCCTTGGGTGAACACCGTCCTGGGGAACCTGAAAGGGAATCTCGTGGGCGTGACCCGCTGGGTGGGGAAGGCCCACCTGGACCGCTACCTGGCCGAGTTCCAGTACCGCTTCAACCGGCGCTTCGACATGAAGTCCATGCTGTCGCGGTTGCTGACGGTGGCCGTCCGGACCCCGGCTCTGCCCCAGCCACTCCTGCGGTTGGCCTGGATGGGGCAAGTGGCTTGATTACGCGCTCTTCTTCTTGCCCTTTGCTGGCCGTGGCGCCTTCACTGGCGTCTTGATCAGCTTGTTCTCCTCGGTCATCTCGATGTACCTAGCGAATAAGCGTGTCTGCCGCTGGCCTTCGGTGGGTGCCGCCTTGAGACCGAACACCTTGTCGATCTCACGATCAAGAGCTTCGTGGGCCTTGACCAGTTCCAGTGGCATGTTCAAAGGGTGGTAGAGGTCTGAGAGATTCTTGTCCTTGTGCGCGGGGCTCTGCCGAACTTCAAGAACCTTCTTCCCGAGGGCGGCAATCTTCGCTCGAACATCGGCCTTGACGACGGGGAATGGAAAGTTGTTCCATACCACGGTATTAGACAACCTTTGCCTGGACTCTAAGGCCCCGCCAACCATTGCCTGCCACGTCAACGCAATGGTGGAGGACATCACTGCGAACAGGAACCCGTCCGGATCAAGTGCGGTGAAGAGAGCGTTGGACGCGATTGTGGTGGGCGGCAAGTGCCCTACGGTCATATAACGGCGGTTTTCTGAGAAATGGCTTGGAATCGCCACATAGTCAACCATCGGTTGCCTGCGCTCACCGAACAACCCAGGAGTCCGTGCAAGCTCGTTGGTGGTTGGCTTACTACTCTCTAGCCGCATTTTCTCCACAGCTTTCAGCCTAGTTGTCAGGATCTTGCTCTTTTTTATGTCTGAGCTATCCGCGCCCTCAAGCCAGAAGCACCATCGGTTAAGGCCGTGGATGAGTTCCATGGAACCCATCAGGGGACGTAGGTACTTCGCCGCGAACACATCACCCCGTACAGCCTCAACATCCTCGGCCTCTACAATCAGGCCTCCTCCGTCAGTTGGCTGGGATCCCTTGGTCATTTTGGGCAGGACATTCGACAGAGGCTTCGTCCTCTTCCCGATGAATACGTCCGGCCCGTCAATCAAATAGGGATTGATGTGGGCGACCTTCTCCTCCGCTGGGGCGCCCTTGGGTGTTTCATAGTCGAACAGTCGCGGAGGATCCTGCCCCTTGTCGAAACCCACAATGACGCAATGCACACCCGCCGCATTGGATGAGTCCGAGGACCAGGCGAAGGTCCGGTGCGCGAAGGCGATGCGCCAACCATCCGCCAGGATGGGGCGGAAGAGCGAGGCGACAGGCTGCCCCTGGGTGATGGAGTTGGTAGACACGAAGGCAAACTGGGCCGAAGTACCACGCAAGTAGTCGAGGGCCTTCGCGTGCCAGGCCGTCACGTAGTCCAGATAGCCATCACAGTTCTTGCCCCACGCAAACACCATATCCTCAGTCTGTTCATCGGTTTTTCCGCTTTGCCCGATGAAGGGAGGGTTCCCGAACACATAGGTCGAGTTAGTCGGCGTGGCCACATCCCGCCAGTCCATGCGAATGGCATTGTGGTGAACGATCTTGGAGGCGATGGTGATCGGGAGGCGCTCTGGCGCGGATCCGAGGGTCTGGGCCATCCGCTGATTAGCCTGGTGATCCACCAGGAACAAGGCGGTTTCCGCGATTTTGGCGGGCCACCAGTTGATCTCGATCCCGCAAAACTGCTCCGGTGTCACTTTGAGTTCCCAGGTCCCATCAAGCGACCTGGCTAGGACCTGCCCAGTGAGGATCCGAAGCTGCTCCAGAAGCCTCAGTTCGATGCCCCGCATTTCCCGATAGGCGATGATGAGGAAGTTCCCGCACCCGCAGGCCGGGTCAAGGAATCGCATCTTGCCGATGTCTTCGTGCAAGGCCAGCAAGGCAGTTGGAGACAGCCAAGCATCCTGTAACCGCTCTTCCAGTCGGTCCAGGAACAGCGGACGGATCACTTTGAGGACGTTTGCCTCGCTCGTGTAGTGCTCCCCCTGCTCGCGGCGCACAGCAAGACTCGACGCCCCTTGGAAGAATGAGCCAAAGATTGCAGGAGAAACGTCCCGCCAGTCAGCGTCCATTGCCCGCAGGAGAGCCTCCCGCATGGCCCTGTTAAAGGTTGGGATGTCCACCCTTTCACTGAATAGGCCTCCATTGACGTATGGGAACACTGCGATTCGCTCATCCAAATCCTTTGACCGCGTGGGCTTCGGCATATCGAGGGCCCGGAACAAGGTTCCAATTTTGGAGCCCACATCAGACCCATCCGCCGCAGTCGATTCGTTGATAAACCGGGCGAAAGCCTTGGGCTCCCATAGGCCATCTGCGCTGTCCCCATACATCAGGAAGAGAAGCCTGGTCATGAAGATCGAGGCCTGTTGGCTATCGTGACCCGTGACGCCAGGGTCAAGGTCACCCATGAGGGCATCGTAGAGGGTGCCCATCTCCGTGGCGACCTTGACCGACACTTCTTCGTGGGGGGACGCGCCCCAGATGGGGGCTTCATACCCACGCTGAAGGAATGCAAACCTCCCCACGTAGCGAGGTAGCTTCGAGATCGGGAAACGAATGGCTTTCTCGTTGGGTGCCTTCAGATCGGTGATCTGGATCTCCGCGAAGTCACTGGAAATGATGTAGCGGGGCATTTCCTCATGCGTGATGTCACCTCCCAGGAGGTAGTCTTCCGCCTGCCTCTCAGCAGCGCCACCGTCCTTGCCGAAGGACTTATGCTCGGCGATCATCACGCTGGGATAGAAGACATCAATGCGGCCGATTTTGCCGGTAGAAGCCCGCCTGGCCCGACGCTCGTAGGCGGCAAGCGAGCGACGGTCTAGTCCGAAAATTTCAAAGAACTCGTTCCACCATGTCTGGGCTTCAGCACTTTCCTTCTGGACATTCTTGTCCTTCCATCTCGCCACGAATGCGTTCGCTCCGCGATTCAGTTCAGCAGATGTGATGCTGGGGCGCGAGGGGCTCATCAGTGGCTTCTTGGGTGGTCGAGACATCACAGACCTCTTGGTTGCCTAACACTACTAGATTACAAGCAAATCCACCCAGAGGGCGGGAGCCGGTCGGGGCCAGTCATCAATCCGATAGCCCCCAGCGGGAATTCGCATCCCTGCTAAGGGGAATGAATGGTCAGTTCCCACGCCTTTAAGGCTGAGGGTCGCCGATAATCAGGAAAGTCCTTTGCTTTAGGCGCTGCGGCCCAGTCCCAAGCTCCCGTTGGAACCCGCTTTTGACCGCTGACAGCTCATAGCCGACAGCCCGATGCCCCGCCTCACTCGAAGGTCAGTGCCTGCACCAGATCCTCGCGGAGGTCTTGGACGTCTTCGAGGCCGACGGACAGGCGGATCAGGTCGTCGCTGATGCCGGCGCGCTGGCGGGCTTCGGGGGTCATGGACGCGTGGGTCATGGACGCGGGGTGGGCCACCAGGGACTCCACGCCGCCCAGGCTCTCGGCCAGGGTGAACCAGCGCAGGCCGCGCAGCACGTGGTTCAGCCGGGCGTTGCCGCCCTCCTTGAGCTCGAAGCTGAGCATGGCGCCG
>CAIRAS010000271.1 GCA_903876615.1 uncultured Holophagaceae bacterium | reverse complement strand
TGGGGCGCAGCACCCGCAGGCGGGGGAGCGTCCCGATCCCGCCCAGGCCCGGCATGTTCATGTCCAGGATGACGAGATCTGGCTCGAGCCCTGCCTCCAGCATGGCCAGGGCCTCCTCGCCGCTCGGGGCTGGGAACACCTCCCTGTGGCCCAGGACTTCAAGCATCATCTGGACCGAGCCCTGGATCAGGTCATCGTCGTCCACCAGCAGCACCTTCAGGGATCCGTGGGGGATCGGCGCGGCGTCGGCCACGGCTGCCGCGGCGAGGTGGGCTTCCCGCTCGCAGGCGGGGAAGCGCAGCCGCACGCGGGTGCCCTGGCCGGGCTCGCTCTGGAGCGACAGCTGCCCCCGGTGCGCCTTCACGATGCTATGGACCATGGACAGCCCCAGTCCGGTGCCCTTGCCGACTTCCTTGGTGGTGAAGAAGGGGTCCAGCGCCTTCTCCAGGACCTCCTTGCTCATGCCGGTGCCGGTGTCTTCCACCACGAGCTCGATCCAGTCGTGATCGACATTGCGCGTGCGCAGGGTGAGGGTGCCGTCCTGTGGCATGGCATCCACGGCGTTGACGCAGAGGTTCATGAAGACATGGGTCAAGGCGCCGGCATCTCCCCGGATGGGCTGCAGCTCCGGCTCCAGATCCACGAGCAGGTGCACGTTCGCCAGGGTCGACCGTTCCAGCAGGCTGACCTGCTCCCGGAGCAGGGCGTTCAGGTCGAGCTGGTGGTTCTCCGCCGGGGTCTGGCGGGCAAAGCTCAGCAGGCTCTTGACCATCTTCCCACCCCGTTCGGTGGCCTTGCAGATGGTGCCGAGGGCCCGGTGGAGGGGGCTGCCCTCGGGCTGGGTGCTGAGGTGGGCCGAGGCCAGCCCGAGGATCGCGCCCAGCACGTTGTTCATGTCGTGAGCCACTCCGCCGGCCAGGATGCCCAGGCTCTCCATCTTCTGGGCTTGCTGGAGCTGGGCCTGGAGCTTGGCGGTTTCCGCCTCCGCCTGCTTCGGCCCGGTGACATCGGACAGCACGAGGCGAAGCACCTCCGGGCCCTCGGGGTCGGGCGCCACCGTGGTGACCAGATGCCCCCAGAAGGCGACCCCGTCTCCCCTCAGCATCCGCAGGTCGAAGGCCAGCGGTTCCCTGAGACTCAGGAGCCGCTTGCTCTGCAGGTAGTAGAGATCCTTGTCGTCCGCATGGATGAAGCGGGAGAGGGGCTGGTGGACCATGGCCCCGCGGCTCACCCCCAAGAGGGCGGCGGCGGTGAGGTTGGCTTCGAGGATCAGGCCTGGCCGGCTGAGCGTCAGGTAGCCCACAGGGGCCAGGTCGTAGAGGTCGAAGTAGCGGGCCTGGGAGGCGCCCAGCTCAAGCTGCGCCCGCCGCAGCTCCTCGTTCTGGAGCTCCAGCTCGATCTGGTGCACCTGGAGCTCGAGGAGCAGCTTCTGGGCGGCTGTAGGAGACAAAGGCTCGGTGGCCGGAGGCGAGGCCGGAATCTGTCCCCGGGCCACCTCTTCTGCCTGCTGGCGGAGGCCTCTGCCATCCTCGGGGGACTTGCCGCTGGTGCCCATGATCCTCATTTATCGGTCAGTCAGGCCTGGCGCTTAACTCCCGCTCGGTCGTGGCGATGGCATACATCTGACCGTCTTCCCCGACCAGGGCGGTGGAGATGATCGAGACGGCGACGCTCGAGCCGTCCTTGGTGAGCCGCTGGGTCAGGTAGGGCTCCAGAACCTCGGCCCGGCTCAGCTGGGCCAGGGTGGCCAGGGCGCCTTCCTTGAGCCCTTCCGGGATCCGGTCG
>CAIRAS010000270.1 GCA_903876615.1 uncultured Holophagaceae bacterium | reverse complement strand
CATGTCCTCCATGAGGTAGAGGACGTCGTCGTTGCCGAAGAAGTCCGCAGGCTTCAGCGCGGCGGCCTGGAAGCCCCGCAGGAAGGCATTGCCGTACTGCAGGGCCACGGAGAGCAGGTCCCGGGCGCCGGCGATGGTGCGGGGGGCGGGCTCCAGCAGCATGAGGCCGGCGGCGTCCGCGGGGGTGTAGGTCAAGGCCGGGAAGGCGCGACCCAGCTGGTTGGCCTGGCCCACCTGCTCCCACACGGGCCGGACGATGTGGACCATCTTCCAGTGGGCCACCCACTTGCCGGAGGCGCCCTCGCGCTGCTCGCGCTCGGCACCGGCCACGGCCCGCTTCATGCTGGCGGCCACGCCCTCGGCCGAGCCCACGGGAATGTTCGGCTCCATGCCGCCCTGCCAGAGGGTGCAGCGGCCGTTGCGGTCCGGCGTGTTCATGGCCCGGCGCACGCGGTCCTCGTAGTTGCGCATGTAGCCGTAGCTCATGGTGATGGCCTGGATGTTGGGATTCACGAAGGCCTTGTCCCAGGCCAGGGCGTCCGAGACGCTGTTGATGTAGTCCCAGCGGCCCGTGTTGAAGCCCACGAAGTGCGGGGAGAGGGCGGCACGGATCTCCATGAGCTGGAAGCACTGCTCCAGCTGCTCCACCAGCACGTAGCACTTGATGGTGCCCACGGGCAGGCCCAGGTGGCCTTCCAGGGCCAGGATGAAGTCGTTCCAGAGGGCTGCGTCCTCAGCGGTCTGGGTCTTGGGCAGGTAGACGACGATGCTGCGGCCCGTGGCGCGGAGGCGCTCGTGGTTGTTCACCACGAACAGCACCAGGTCCGAGATGGAGGCCGAGAAGCCGCGGCCGTCCTGGCGGATGTGCCGGTCATCCAGATGCAGCCCCCGGCAGCGGAAGATGACCGTGGTGAAGTCCAGCTGCTGGCGCCAGTCGGCGATGATGGCGCGCCCGAAGAAGCCCTGGGCCCAGGTGTTCATCTCCGTCGCAACCTCTTCGGCCACCGCCAGAAAGAGGGGGTCCCGGTCGATGGCCAGCTTGAGGTTGCGGTGGTTGTCCAGGGACATGGTGTCCACCTGGCCCAGGGCGTCCTCGCCGTCGAACATCCAGCCGTCGGCGCCGGAGAGCAGGGCGTAGGCCACGTTGCGGATGCCGGAGCGCACATCGGAGCGCGGCTTCGTGGCGGGTCCCGTGCCCTGGATCCACTGGCGCTGGAGGTCCGCCGGGATGATGGCGCCGTCGAAGTTGCCGGAGCGGGCGTCGGCCACCTTGATCTGGGTGCCGGGGATCAGGGACTCGGGGTCCAGGAAGGCGATCCGCTCGCCCTGCTGCGCGCGCCGCTTGCGCAGCGCCGTGCGGGCCGCCATCCGCTCGTGGCGGCGGTGGTTGAGGGGCGCCAGCACTTCCAGGGCCGCCAGGGCCGCCGGGGTGTAGACGTCGGGATAGGCCGCCAGGACCGCGTCGCGGAACTCAAGGGTGGGGGTCATTTTTAGCTCCTAAAAAGAGAAGCACCTTCTGATTAGGTGATTCTCCAGTTTTCATATGCCATAAAGGGGGGGGAAAAAGTCCTGATTAGCTCATGCCGCCTTGGCGGTCAGCTCACCACAGGCGCGGTGGGCAGGATCCAGGGGATGACAAAGGCTTGCAAGAGAACGATGACTATCACCATACCCAACAGGATCATCGAATACTTGAGGGTCTTCCGGAAGATATCGGTTTCCTTGCCCACCAGACCCACGGCCGCGCAGGCCACGGCGATGGACTGGGGGGAGATGAGCTTGCCCATGACCCCGCCGAAGAGGTTCGCCGACGTGGTGAGCACGGGGTTCAGGCCCAGCTGGATGGCCGTGACCTGCTGGAGCTTGCCGAACAGGGCCGCCGACGAGGTCACCGAGCCCGTGAGGAACACGCCGATCAGGCCGATGATCGGGCTGAAGATGGGGAAGGCCATGCCCGTGAGCACCGCCATCGCCAGGCCCAGGGTGAAGGACATGCCCGAGTAGTTGGCCAGGAAGCCAAGGCCGATGACCGAGGCCAGGGTGATGAGGGCGAAGCGCAGCTGCATGAAGGTCTTGGCGAACACCCGGACGCCGGTGGCGGGGGTG